>JAESQZ010000218.1 GCA_016764955.1 Deltaproteobacteria bacterium
AAAAGCTTGCGGGATCCTGAAATGCCGCTTGAGAAAAGAATTAAAAGTTTTGCGGAGTATCAAGGCGAGCGCCCCTTGGGTTTCGATAAACCGACAGAAAACGGCTCAACTGGAGAAGCGCTTAGCCAAAAAAGTATTGGGCACTTGGGTTTTGCCGGAAGCAGTTTATGGATCGATCCACAAGAGGGGGCAATCTACATACTGCTTTTGCGGCGTTTGAATGACGATGCTGAAGTTGGCAAAGCTATCCTAAAACTTAGGCGGGCGTTTCATCAACAAGCAGCGCATCTGGGTTCTTCTTGAGCTGTGGGCTGTTGCCTATTCCAACGAGGATTGGGTGTGTAGTTCATCAAATAGCCATGTTCTCTTAAGGCCTCTAAGAAGCGTTTGCGAACGTTTTTTTCTAAGAGCTTAATACGAGCTCGGGTAGTGCCCATTTGCTCAGCCGTGCCTTCTTGTGTGTAGCCACGCGCAAAACGGTAGGCAAAGAAGTCTTTGGCTTCTGGGTCAAGCTCATTGATAAACATTTGGGTGATTTTTTTGAGTTCTTCGTTCTCAGCGTTTTTCTCAGGGTTCACACAAAGTTCATTGTCAAAGCTGCTACTGAAAAGGCCTTCGTTGCTTTCAGCTTCATCAATAAAATCAGCTGACAAAAGTCGATCGCGATGCAGACTCTCACGCAAAACAAGATTTTTTGCGATCGAGAACAAATAAGTTTGAAAGGGCCTGATGCCATCATAATTGGTACGAGTCGTAGCTGAAAAAGCACGGGCAAAAGTTTCTTGCACCAACGACTCAGCATCTAAGCTCGAGTCTGTGCCTTTGAAGCGGCACATTTTTCCTTGGCTTGAAAAATTAAATCCACTTTGCAGGAATCTTCTTAAGGAGGTGGCGTGTTTCTCGTATAGGGCCAAAAAAGCACTTTCTTCGCCGTTTCGATAAGCTTGCAGTAACTGCGGGTTGCGTAACATTCCGAACTCCTTTGTTTTGCGGTTCTTACAAAGAGTTTCGCCTGGATTTGACAAAGGTTGCGTGAAAGGCTAGCGACTTTTGCTAAGATGGCACGTATTTTTATTTTGCTTAGTCTCGTCAGCACCCTCTCTCTTGCAGAAAATTGGAAGCAGGAAAGCTCACCAAAACTTAATTTTTTGGAGCTGAACGGCTACTTTAGAGCCCGAATGGATCTGTGGAGTCGCTGCGATTTAAGAACTTTCGTACCGGATGGTGAGGCTCCTGGTGTTCCAGCGGGTGGAACATCTGGTTGCCCCGTGCCACAATCTTATAGTGATTCTGAAAACAAGGGAAAGTCAGCGTTTGACCGTCCTGGAACGGTTTTTTCAAACAACATGCGTTTGCGTATTGAGCCCACGCTTAATGTGACTGAAGAAATTCGAATCAAAGCGCAAGCAGATATTTTTGACAATGTCGTTTTAGGAAATGCGCCCGGCTTATTTGCGGGTAATGGCGTAAGTCCGAGCTATCCATATTCGTTTATTACAGGGACTGTTTGGCCTGCGCAGATGAGCTTTATTACTTTTAAACGTGCCTGGGCAGAGATCGATACGCCGGTGGGTGAAATCCGATTTGGTCGCCAGCCACTTAACTGGGGTATGGGTGTTTTGTATAATGCCGGTAACGATATTACCAATGACTATGGCGATAACGTTGACGGTGTGACTTTCATCACGCAGCTTTGGGGGCACTATGTGATTCCAGGTATCTATGTGTCTTATTCGCCAGACAAGAGTATTCAGCGTGGCGGTGGCTTGGGAGATCTTGGTAATCAAAAGGGGGCTTATAAATCAGAAGAGTGGGGGCAGCGATATAACTTAGACCCATCGACCAATATTTATTCTTTGAACATTGGCTTTGCTAAGAAAGATAAAGAAGCCGATATCAAGGCACTGTTATCTGATGGACATCGTGTTTTGAACTACGGCGCAATGGGCACTTATCGCTTTAGGACGCGTGATAGCTCCAATATTGGCTTACTGTCTTTGTGGACTGATTTTCATGTTGAGAAGTTCCATATTGAAGGTGAAGCAGTTGGTATTGCGGGTAAGATTGGCAATGCCAATGGATTATGCGTAGAAGCCAATGATCCTGCTTGCAGTGGGAGCCTGACGATTCTGCAGGCTGGTGTGGCCATGCGTTCACGCTATGGCTTCTTAAATGATGCGCTCGGCGTTGGTTTGGACGCCGGCTGGGCTTCAGGTGACTCTGCCTTTGGTATGGGGGCTAGGCCAGCTGCTAATAATCGCAATCCCAAAAAAGGTGATGCAGATGGCCAGCAATTTGGCGGCTCTGATACCAATATTACAAACTTTAGATTTAACCCGGATTATCGAATCGACTTGCTTTTGTTCAGAGAGATTATTGGAACCGTTACGGATGCATTTTATATCAAGCCACACATTGGTTATGACATCACCAAGTCTTTTGGTGCCCGTTTAGATATTATTTCGTCGTTTACGAATTTCAAAGAATCAGCGCCTGGTCAGAGTAATTTACTAGGCCTCGAATTTGATGCTTCGCTTTACTACAAGTCTGAACAAGGCATCTATGCGATGGTTCAATATGGCTTATTGATACCGTTTTCTGGCTTGAATCATGGAGATGATAAAGTGATCAATAACCAAGAGCTGATGAAGCAGTTTGGGACAGCACGAGTGGCGCATGCGTTCCAGCTTTTTGCAGGCGTGGCGTTTTAGACGTCACCCTCATCCAAAAACACCCCGTTTTGAATGAGCAATGCTCTTAATTCGGGGTGTTTAGACTTTTGGTACTCTTCAATCCAGCTTAGAACCTGACTCGAGTTGGCTTTTTGTTCTTGCATGCTGATTTGCCGGATCAAGTATACCAGCTGTTCGAAAGCATCAGAAAGCTCATAGTAAACAGGCTGGTTGGTGTTTTTGGCTAGACTATTATAGGCACCTTCGCCCATCGAAATATAATAGCCACTGCTGACCCCGCTGGCTTTAGATTTTTCACCAAAAAATCCTAAGAGATAAAGAGTGCTATCTCCAATTTGCCTGAAGATTCGGTTAGCTTCTGGTTGTTCGGATCTCATGGCCCTTTCTAGCAGAACCACAAGTATGGGCTCTTCTCCGCGATTAACGCCTGCGTAGACGTTCTCAGATCGCGTAAAGTCAGCCAGCAAGCTAATTAAATAGGCTTGAACTTCGTCACTTAAGTTAGCAGGCGAGCTTTTGAGCGCATTTGAAAGTGCTTCTCTAAAATATTCAGCCATATTCCCAGAGGTTATGAGCATACTCTCACTATAACAAAGAGGCCGCTTGCTTAGAATCCCCTGGGCGGTTAAGAATGACATCCATGCCTCACTCTATTTATGAGCTATTGATTCAAAGTGCTCAAAATCATGAAGATAAAGCAGCTATTCGTTATAAAAAAGGCCAGAGTTGGAAGACACTTACTTGGCGTGAAGTTTCGACCCAAGTTCATCAGATTGCTTCTAAGTTGATTAAGATGGGTATAGTGCCTGAAGATCGTATCGTTTTGCTATCCGCAACACGCTATGAGTGGGTGCTGGCTGATTTGGCAATTATTGCATCTGGTGCCTGTACAGTGCCTATTTATCATTCCAGCGTTGCCAAAGATGCAAGTTTTATTGCCAAAAATTCAGAAGCTAAGCTGGCCATTGTCGAAGATGCAGAGCAAGCCGCAAAACTCCCTGGCATAGAGACAATTTTGATCACGGATCTTTTTGGAACCCCAATTAACATGAGCGAAATCCAAAAACGCACCCAGGGTGTTAAGCCCTCAGAAGTTGCGAGCATTGTTTACACCTCAGGGACAACTGGTGAGCCCAAAGGTGCCTGCCTAACACACGATAACTTGCTCTATGAGGCCCAGGCCATCGAGCGTACGGGGATTTTATCTGACAAAGACATACAGCTTATGTTCTTGCCGCTGGCACATGTTTTTGCGCGTGTCATGGAAATCGCTTGGATCAAAACAGCCCATGTTTTGTGCTTTGCAGAAAGCATCGAAAAAGTTGTGGAAAACATGAAAGAGATAAAGCCCACAATTATGGCTGCTGTGCCGCGAATTTATGAAAAAATCTATGCCAAAATATTGGCTAAAGCACGTAGCGGCGGGCTTTTGAAAAAGATGCTCTTACACTGGGCGCTTGAGCAGCAAAAAAAACCTGAGGGCCTTGCTTGGACAGTCGCAAAGAGTCTTGTTTTTGATAAAATAGGCGCGGGCTTAAAAGAAACTTTTGGCGGCCGCTTAAGATTTTTTGTTTCAGGCGGTGCGCCCTTAAACCCAGAAATCGCGCAGTTTTTTGACAACGCAGGCGTGACAATTTTAGAGGGTTACGGGCTTACGGAAACTTCGGCTGCCACTTGTGTGAATTTGCCAGCTAGCAACCGCATTGGCACAGTTGGCCGGCCGCTGCCGGGCATGGAGGTTAAAACCGCTGAAGATGGTGAAATCTGCATCAAAGGCCGCGGTGTTTTTCACGGTTACTGGAACCGGCCAGAAGAGACCAAGAAAGTCTTGTCTGAAGATGGCTGGCTTAAAACAGGCGATATTGGCGTTTTGGACTCCAGCGGCTATCTCAAAATCACTGACCGCAAAAAAGACATAATCGTCACAGCTGCTGGCAAAAATATTGCGCCCCAAAAGCTTGAGAACTTGCTTAAAACCAAGACTTCTTTGATTTCTCAAGTAATAGTCTGTGGAGATCAGCACAAATATTTGGTGGCTTTAGTAACGCTTGATGAAGCCGTCTTAAAAGGCTTTGCCAAGCGCAAAGAGATCAAAGGCTCCTATGCTGAGCTGACGCAAAGCCAGCAAGCCTTAGAGCGCATCGAGCGAGCAGTAGAGAGCATGAACGAGGGACTGGCGTCTTTCGAGCAGCTCAAAAAATTTAAAGTGCTAGACCATGATTTCGTTGTGGGCGATCAACTAACACCTACGCTTAAAGTCAAGCGGGCATACTGCGTGAGGAAGTATGCCCAAGAGATAGATGGTTTGTATTAGTTACCCCAAATGAAGCCACTTCATGCGGTGCATAATAAGCCCCAAAACCATGAATATAATCACAGGGGCTAGGGTTTGGAGTCGATCCAAAACAGCGCCGCCTAGGCCGATCCAGCAGTAGTAGTACAAAGCTATGCAAGACAGGAACCCAAGAACCATAATAGCTGCTTCAAA
>JAESQZ010000003.1 GCA_016764955.1 Deltaproteobacteria bacterium
AATGATGAGAACCAATGTGAACTGAAATTTTCAATAAGTGATACCGGGATAGGTATTCCGAAAGAAAAAATTGATACGATCTTCGATAGTTTTGATCAAGCTGCATTGGATACCACCAGAAAATATGGAGGTACCGGCCTGGGATTAACAATAACCAAACAGTTAATTGATTTACAGAACGGAGAACTCTATGTAGAAAGTGAAGTCAACATAGGCACGACATTCTTTTTTACACTCCCATTTGAAATTGGAGATAACAAGGAATTGAAAAGCAAGAGCAGTAAACAATTTAAACCTGTTCTTTTTGAAAATATTGATATATTGCTTGTTGAAGATAATCCTATCAATCAACTTTTAGCTAAGAAAGTATTAAGTAAATGGAAATGTAATATTGAGGTAGCAGCAAATGGTAAAATTGCTATCGATAAATTGAATAATAAAGACTATGCCATTATTTTGATGGATGTACAAATGCCTGAAATGGACGGGCATGAAGCCACAAAATATATACGATCAAATATGAATTCGGGTAAAGAAAATGTGCCCATTCTTGCTATGACAGCCCACGTAGGACCTCAGGAGGCTAAAAGATGTATAGAATCAGGTATGAACGATTGTATTACCAAACCATTTGACCCAAAAGACCTAAATGTTAAAATGAATATGTATATTAATCAAAAAAAATAAAGTAAACATGGGGCTTAAAACAGACCTTACATATCTCAGAGAATTAGCCGATGGAAGTAATGATTTCGTGGTGGAAATGATTGAAATGTTTCTTGACCAAACCCCAAAATATTTAAGCCAAATTGATCTATATCTACAAGAAAACGATTGGGAATCTATTCAAGGCATTGCGCATACCATGAAACCCTCATTATCCTTTATGGGAATTGCAACTTTAGAACCTACAGTAATGTCAATCGAAGACAATTGCAGGGATCAAAAGGACTTGGAAACAATTCCGGATTTAGTACAGCAACTAAATCAAACTTGCGAAGCTTCATATAAAGAATTGCAAGAAGAATTAACTAAGTTGAAATAGCCTCTCTCGAATTTAAGCTAGTAACACTCCTAACTCACCACAAATCAACATCTACAAGTCGCGCCAAATCTTAAAGATGTGGAACGACTACATTAATTTGTTTCGATTGTATTTACTTATCCGTTAACTAATTAAGAACTTAACTAAGTAAATGTCAGGCCTACCTACCGTGTAGGCAGGTTGAGCATAGTCGAAATCTCTGGTCTATGTTTCGACTCCGCTCAACATGACCTCGATTTTCAGCAATACAAAAGTTCAATTGCTCAACGGGTCAATTACTTACTATTTATTAATCTATTAACAATATAGTTTAACCGATAAAAGTCATCCTTTTGTCGAATAAATATAGCCTGGATTGCATATTTCCGTATATATCAATAGAAAGCAGAAAAAAATAAATAATTAGAAATTTGGAGCCAAATCAAAAATCAAACAAATGATCAAACCATTTAAAACTATATTATCATGTTAAAACCAGAATCACAGAAAACCATCTTTATAGTAGATGATGATCCAATGTACCTTTGGTCATTGGAAAATTTCCTAAGAAAAAATACCGAACACCGTTACTTTTGCTGTGGAACAGGTGAAGACTGCTTGAAGCATATTAGTATTTCCCCAGACATAGTGATTCTTGATTATTTCCTAAACAGCAATGTTAAAAAGGCAAAAAATGGTTTGGAAATTTTGAAATCTATCAAAGAAATTAGCCCAGAAACTGAAGTTATTCTATTGTCCAATCAGGAAGATTATTCAATTGTTTACAAGACCATTGTTAGTGGAGCAGCCACGTATTTGATAAAGGATAAAAATGTTTTCCTCAACGTTCTCACCCAAATGGATGACATATTACAAGAAAAACAAATTATAAATAATGTAAAATAACTTCTTATGGAAAACCAGCTTACAATATTTGCTTTAGATGATGATGCTCTTTATTTGAAAGTATTGGAGCAAAAACTTAAAGCTCTTAAAAATTACGAATTGAGTTTATTTACAGAAAGTGTACCATTTCTAGGTTATTTATATCAATGTCCGAAGATCGTTATTCTTGATTACCATTTAATTGACGAAGTAAGCTCCTGGAATGGCGAAGCTATATTAAAGCATATAAAGAACTACAATTCTGACATCAAGGTTATTTTGCTTTCCAGCCTTACTGATGAGACGGTTGCTATTGAGCTGATAGAAAAAGGTGCATTTGAGTTTATTCAGAAAAATGAAAAAGCATTTGACAAGTTGATTACGATCATTCAAAAAATTCAACAAGAGCAAATAAAATATAGTATAAATACATAAAACACCAGAATCATGAAAACAAACACAAATCAAATGTCCGTCTTTTTAGTTGACGATGATCCAATGCACAATAAGGCAATGGAGCATAATCTGAGTACGAATCCGTTCCTGAAAATCAAAAAATATACTTCAGGTGAGGAATGTTTGGAAAATCTAAACGAGAATCCTAAGGTTATTGTTTTAGACTACCATCTAGACAGTGTTAATAAAGAAGCAATGAATGGCATTAATGTTTTGAGGAAAATTAAAACAACAAACCCTGCGATCACTGTCATAATGCTTTCAAGTCAGGACAGTTTGCAAGTAGCTAAGAATTCAATTAAATATGATGCATACGATTACATTATTAAAGGTGAAAGTGGTATGCTACGTGCCAATCATCTAATAAAAAATATAAGGAAACAATGCCTCACTGAAAATGATCTAAATGAGTATAAGACCTATTCTCGCGTATTAGTAGGAATAGTGATTTTAATTACAGCGTTTACATTGACCCTTAACCATTTTTATCCAAAACTTTTTGAATTCTAAGAATCAATGAAAATACTAATTGTAGACGATGAAGAAATGTCATTAGAGCTGTTAGATTATAATCTAAAAAATGAAGGTTATACTGTCTATACTTCTACTAATGGTGAAGAAGCTTTAAAAATCGTAAAAACTAAGAAACTTGACTTAATTATTAGTGATATTATGATGCCTTACAAATCTGGTATTGAATTGTTAGATATCATTAAGAACAATTTAGATAAACCCATTCCATTTATACTTACTTCAGCAATTAATGAGGATGAAATAACCGCTAAATCTTTTGAATTGGGTGCAAATGATTTTATCATCAAACCCATAAATTTCAACGAACTTCTTCCAAAAATTAAAAGAATATTACAATTTAAAGAGACTAAAGCTAATTGGGAATATAAATCCTCTATTGATTCAGGAGAATCAATAAGCTATTAACCAAAGAAGTTGTTTGACCATTGGGTAAAAGTCCCTTCGTTAAGCATAGCCCATATAAAATACCCAGCAAACATCAAAAACGGGACAAGTATTGTGACCGCTAAATCCCGGTATTCCTCACCCATATGCATAAAGACCATTATAATATACGCAGCTTTTATTAGC
>JAESQZ010000219.1 GCA_016764955.1 Deltaproteobacteria bacterium
AGAGGTAAAAGAAGAACCAAAAGAGGAAAAGAAAGAAACTCCTAAGGATGAAGAGCAACCAAAGGCTGAAGAAGTAAAAGAAGAACCAAAAGCTGAAGCAGAAGTTCCTGCAAAGGAATCAAAAGAGGAAGAGCCTAAAGCTGACGCAGAAACAGAAGCATCGACTGAAGAAGTAAAGGAAGAACCTAAAGCCGAAGCAAAAACAGAAGCTCCTGCCGAAAAAGAAAAGAAGGAAGAAGCGGAAGCTTAATACGAACTTAAAAGATATTTATTTTTCTCCCCGATAGTCTTAATGATTGTCGGGGAGTTTTTTTTGATGATGTTTTAATCATCCTTCAATGTAGTAACTCCAGAAAACCTACGGACAGATTGGGATTATATTCAAAAATATTACTTGGAATACATGCGTTTAAAATATTTCAATTTTTAAATTCGTACATTGAAATTTTCCATTTTGACATAACTCTAAAAAGATATGAAACTGGCAAAAGTATTAGATGGACTTAATTCTTTAGAAAAGAATTCTTTCATCAAAATCATTGACAACCTAATTTCTGATTTACCTAAAAAAGCAAAGCAAATTGAAAAAATTCTAAATGAGAATGAAGGTGTATTAAAGAATGCTGACAACGTTAATATCTCTAAGATTTTCAACATAGTTGAATCTCAATTTTCCGAAAAGATTAAAATTGAACTATCTAATGAAAAAGCACATCTCGATATCATAATTGATATAATCATTCGTGATGGTAATTGTATAATGTCTCATGATTGGCTCACCAGATTATATGAAAAACAATATAAAAACCTTAATAAGAAACTTAGCAACTTTAAGAAGCTCATTGATAATGAAAAGGCTGATGTAGATGAGCAAAGGAGAAGAGATTACAGAATATTTAAGTCATGCGTTAACATGGCTTATCACAATGATGAATTTTTTAATAGAGAATGTAAAATTACCATCGATGAACAGACCATCTTGAATACTCTGTCTAATGGACTTGATCTTAGCCATGAAGAAAATCGATTGATAACATGTATGGTAATTACACCTAAAAAACTAAATGTTGATGATGTAGTTCGAGAATTGAAAGACCTTGGTGTTCTCTTTTACAATAAGAAATCAATGCAAATTTATATCCCTGATGAAATAGTAAGGATTCTAAGAATTTTACGAGGGAAAAAAGTAGCAGACAAATATTACAGAAGAGTTCTAAAGCAGTTAAAAGACCCGATGATAAACCTCTTAGCCAGGAAACATAATATTCATCACAAACTTTCCAGAGATGAAAAAATTAAATCGATTATTCATGAGGGATTAGATTTTGAAAAGGTCTTAATATCTGGAATTTTCAAGGATGGGACTTCACTAACTGAGCGCAAAGTATTTATTGCAAAATTCATTGAGAAGGACTTAAACCTTGAAAAGAAACTAAAAGGTGCAACAGCGAGTGAGAAAATTCAACACCTTATATCCTATTTTGATGAGCTTGAATTAGATGAAAAAATTAGCATTTCTATAGACGGGTATGATAAGCTTCTTTTTGATTTTGGTACTTCTCTAAGCAAGCTAAACAGAATGGTAAAAGAAAAATTTCAAATTCAAGGCGATAATGTATTAAACAGTGAATTGCTATTAAATTATAATATAAAGCCCAGAGATATATTGGATTTAATAGATGAAAATGACATCATGAAGTTCTGTAACAGGATGGGCATAAAAACACGTGGTAATGATATTACTAACATCATTGAAGCATATAAAGATGCAGAGAACCTGTTCTTAGAAAATTATGCAAATGTTGCTAATAGAGACTTGAAGTCTCTTAAAGAAAATGACATAATTATTAAGGAAGCAGATTTAGGTTCTAAATTTGAATCATTAACTGGTAAGATATTTAATAAACTGGGATTCAATGTTGATTCAACTCTACTTAAAGGATTAAATACAAAGAAAGATAAAATTGACCTGTTGATAAATCTTGGCAATCAGGAATTGATAATTATAGAATGCAAAACTTCAAAGGATGGCAATTACAATAAGTTCAGTTCAGTATCTCGTCAAATTAAATCCTATCAACAATTAGCAGAAAAAAATGGTTTTCGGGTAATTAAATCTTTATTGGTTGCAGGTGAATTTAGTGATGACTTTGTAAGTGAGTGCGAGATTGATTATGATTTAAACCTTTCCTTAATTACTGCTCCTACATTGATTGGAATTCTAAATGGATTTAAAAAATTGAAGAAGGAATCATTACCATATAAATTACTCCTTAGAGATGTTTTGATAAATGAGGATAGAATATTGAAGGCAATATCAAGATGAAAAACCTATTTTAGGACAAGACAGTGAGCATTGCCGAATCATAGCTTCCCCCCAAGAACACAACTCGTCTTAAACTTCTGAACATTTCCACTAAGGTCAAAAACCTCAAAATAGATAACATAGATCCCGATTTGGGCTTTTTCTTCATTATCATTGATGCCATCCCAGGAAATTGTACCCTCAGCATTTAGTGTTTCATTTTTTAGAATTTGTGTAATGTATTGCCCGCGAGCATTGTAGATGTACACGTTTCCAACGTAGCTGCTTTCTGTGAATTTATAACTGATGTTGACCACGTCATTAAAACCGTCATTATCAGGGGAAAAAACTTCAGGATTTACTGAAATATTGGATGAAGTAATTGTTGTAGGAATTAATTGTGAATTTTCATACCCTGGAGTTGCATAACCAGCGGTGGATGCAGCAGAATTCCAATTGGTTACATCATTGGTTTTTCTTTCAGGATCGATCCTTTCTAATGACACACCGTTATCATCATCCAATAAAGCAAAATGCATGTCATCGGTGTAACTGAATTGATCTATTTTATTTCCTGAAGAATCTGTGATCACAACTGTTCCTTCATCATCATCATAACTTGGTGTACTGCTCATCTCAATAAAAGCATTGGCATCCATAATGGTATAATTAGATTTTAGATGACTTACATCTTTTGTTAGAGCAACATATTCATCAGGAAATATCAGGGAGTTGCTGCTAGTAACATCATATGCATTGTCAATGTTTCCATTTGCATCAGTTTCTGCTAATATGAGGTCATTGAGGTTAAGTATTTTTTGAGATCGGTTGTATATTTCAACAAAATCTGACCCTCCTGTAAAAGGATTAAAAAGCACCTCATTGATAACAAGATCCAAGCTGTCAATTTTATCAGGTAAGCCAATGTTTAATTCTGTATTCGCGGATATAATATTTCCTGAACAATCCTGAATATTATTTAATGTTATGGTATAAATGATACTGGATTGTAAAGAATTGATCGTCAATGTCACAGAAGAAAAATCTGTTAGGTTTATAGAAATAGATTTTGGATAGCCAATTGAATTATCAATACTATAATTGGTGTAGGTTGTTGCTGTTAAACTGTCGACAGGTTCGCTAAATGAAATACTTATAGTTGAATCATTAATTACCGAAGTTTGAGTAGGCTCCGGTG
>JAESQZ010000220.1 GCA_016764955.1 Deltaproteobacteria bacterium
CCCATTGCATTTAAAATGGCTTGGTAAATTCGAGACTCAGAAGCTGATAACCGTCCGGAACCCATGCAATATTTTCTACACTTTGTGGAAACAAAATGAAAGGAAGAAATATTTTTTGCTTTATTTACGAATAGTTAGCATACTCGCTGTCTAAAACCCATTTTGGCGCGCAACTTTGCAAACTCCTCTCGAATGAAAGCCTGGTCGCTCTGAGAAACCTCCACCGTCTCTTTTAGCATGAAACGGTTTCCGTAAGCCTTGCGCCTTTGTTCAGCTTCTTGGCGCGCTTGCTTGAGTTCTGAGAGGCTTTTGAACGGTTTTTCGGTTACAACCCCATAAAGCTTAGCCATGGCCTGCACGAGCCATTTGGCGCCTTGAGAAAGGTAGTAGCGAACATAGCTCAGCAGATTGCCATATTTGAAGCGTTTCACAGCCTCTTCTACCTTTTCGGAAAGCATCGCCCTGCCCTCTTTACCATCAAAGCAAGAAAACTCTTTGGACCAAGCAGTTCCATGCTGTTGGATGAGTTCCTGAGAAACGGAAGCAGGATTTCGGCAATTAGAATTAGAAATTGAATTAGAATTTAAATTTAATTCAATTGGCGGAAATACATTTCCACTTTCTTCACAGCCTAAAAGCCTATAAACCCTGTTTGCGCCTCGTTTTTGTTCTGTTTGCTCTAAAAACCCCAGCGTGATGAGCTCTTTGAGATAGTTTCTGAGCTGACGAGTGGAACAGTTGAGTTGATCAGCCACATAGTTTTGACTCATCCAGATTTGATTGCCTTCTTGTCTGGGCAACAAGGAGAGTACCGCATAGGTGCGTGTAGCCCCATGGGATGCCTGTGATTCTAAAAGAGCGACTGGTAATTGAGCGAATGGACCTGTTGAAATCATCTTTACCTCCGTCGTCGTATCCAGGAGGCTCCACAAAGAATGTTGACAACCCAGACCAAAAGAATTTAGGCTCTGGGTTGTCGTTCCGGGGATTCTTTTGAGGGATCTTGGAACGACACTTTTTTAGCCGGTTCATTCCGGCTGATTTGTGAGCTTACGAAGAACCTTGTGATGATGTCTATCGGTTAAATGTCGTATCCCCTGTAAGCGCTTTGTTTATTGACTTTTTATGAGCTTTGGATAAAGAAGTCAGATGCTTATTAGATTGTTAATAATTTCTTTTTCGCTAATGTCCTTGGCGGGCAGTAATGATGTACCAGCTGCTGGCGGTGGTGCAAGATCAGGCGCTGATTTGAATTCCAACCTACTGGCACGACATATCCCTACGATACAAAGAGTATTAATGTTTGCAGTTCATGACGCAGGACAAGCAGCTAATCTGGCACGCGTAACTGGTGCATGGAGAGAAGTTTTACAAAACTATCCAGGGAATATTTGGGCGGAAGAATTGAGGCGTAATCCAAACGCGTTGCCTCAAGCAGCGAGAGTAGGAAACATTGTGGCTGTCCAGGGGCTTCTCGATGCTGGGGCAAATATAAACCAAGCTAACCATAGGTACCGTACCCCGTTAACTGCAGCAGTTAGCAACAGCCACACTGAAACTATACTGGTATTGATTGCGGCTGGCGCGAATGTGAATCTGCTTGACAGGATGGGCGATACCCCGTTAACTGCAGCAGTTAGCAACAGCCACACTGAAACTATACTGGTATTGATTGCGGCTGGCGCGAATGTGAATCCGCTTGACAGGATGGGCAGGACCCCGTTATTTTTAGCGGCTATCACAAATAACGCTGAGGCTGTGCGAGCGCTGATTGCGGCTGGTTCAGATGTAAATTCGGATGAAAGATATGGCTATACCTCGTTATCTTGGGCATTTCACCATTGTAACACTGAAATTATGCGGCTATTGATTGCGGCTCGCGCGAGACAAAATTGTGGTTGCTCCTGCGTTATACAATAAACCGTCTACCTAGATGAACTACATCCATCTAAAGCGTTAAGCGCTTATAAATGGAGTTTCTTGCTTCACTGAGCGGCTAGCGCCGTCTCTCCACAACTAAGGCCAGTTCCTGACCCGACTCTTTCGAGTGATTGGAGGTTAACACGGTCATCTTTAAAAAAGCAAGCAGCTTTTGCTGCTTCATTTGCTTCACCTCCATCCAAGTTTCAGCTAGCTTACGATGACGCCGAAAACTATGGATGGAGTACTGCAAATGCTTGAGATAGATTCCTTAAAGCATGTTCTGCGTAAAAACTAGGTACGCAGATATCTTGTTGAGCGCCCCGCCCCAATCCTACGAGCCAATTTGAGTTCAACAAGACGGGCCAAAATTTGTTTAGCTGTTACGTTTGGAATATCCAGTTTTTCGGCAACTACTTTTGTTGATATCTCATCTAGAGTATCGAAAAGTCTCAGTGCTGCTTCTTGATTTTCTGAAAGTAGAGAGGTTTTTGAGCTTCCATCGATAAATGTTTTGAGTACCTCAATCTGTCTCACCATTACATCAACAAAGAAACTTATCCAGCGCACCATATCAGCCTTAGGTGACTTGCCATCTTTTTGGGCAGTACGGAGGGCAATATAGTATTCCGTTTTGTGGTCTTCGATAATCTTTTCCATCGAAACATATGGCATGTACGCGTACCCGGCTTTCGCAAGGAGGAGGTTTGTCAATATTCGACTAAGCCGACCATTCCCATCATGAAATGGATGAATAGCCAAAAATTCAACCACGAAATTTGCGATAACAAGGATTGGGTGCTGTTCATCTTTCTTGAGTTGTGTCCTGGTCCACTCGATGAGTTCCTGCATTTCAACCGCTGTTAGGTGCGGCTCAGTCGGGTTAAAAAGAACGCTCTCACCGCCCGCGCTATCAAAAGCCACTACTTTGTTAGGATTTGTCTTGTAGGCTCCGCGCTTTAGCTTGTCTTTGTTGGAGTATCTCAAAAGATGACTGTGGAACTGAAGGATGATTCCTTCGGAAAACGGAATGTCCCGATAGGAGTCGAAAACCGTCTGAAGAACTTCTGCATAACCAGCAACCTCCTGCGAGTCGCGATCTTTAAGCTTGCTTGTATTAAGCCCTTTTAGAAGCTTTTCAACCTCTTTATCTGAAAGATGGCTACCTTCAATTCGGGTAGAGGCCCCAGTCGATGTGACAACAATGTTCCGCTTTAAGCGCCCAAGCGTTTGTGGGCTCAGATTCGAAGCCCCTTTCCACCAGCCCTTAAACTCATCAATTTTAGCGACTTTTGATAAAATTGTCGCCATATCTTTGCCTGACATGTTTTGAAGGCGCAAGCTTAATCGGTTTCCATTAACCATATCTGATTGTATCCGATTATATCCAATTGTTCAATAACGATGTCAAAAGTTCACGCCTCAGGCCTGAAATCCCTAAGCGTCATTACTCTTTCCTCTACAGCTTCTTTGAATAGGGACTCTTTTTCAAAAGCCTTGGCAACCACATCAATGAAGCGCTCAAACCGGTCTGCACTTCTAGATTCCAGTGATTTCTTCTGCCCTTCTGGGATTTCTGGCGTATGCGCTAGGTATACCTTCACAAATGTGGCTAAGGTTTCGATATGGACC
>JAESQZ010000221.1 GCA_016764955.1 Deltaproteobacteria bacterium
ACGGCGGCGGGCTTCGCTGGAATGACAGTCCCCAAACAAAGCGCGTCTTGATGCTCCAGCTCTTCTAGCAAAGACTTTTTATCCCAAGGCTTATCAAAACTTGCGTTGTCTAGTGCGCAAAGAGCGTCTATATCACTCGGTTTTAGCTTTTTTATAGTCGCATTTTGGACATTTGATTTGGCTGCCTGAGCGCAAGTTTTTTTCGACGAGATAGGGGTTTTCGCAGACAGGGCAGGGCGTGTTGATGGGCTTGTCCCAGGAGAGGAAATTGCACTTGGGGTAACTTGAACAGCCATAGAAAACTTTAGCACGCTGGCTTTTTTTCATGGCGATTTCACTGCTGCATTTAGGGCATTTGATGCCAGTTGGCATTGGCTGTGTAAAAGAGCAATCTGGGTAGCGGCTGCAGCCTAAAAAGGTGCCAAATTTGCCACGTTTGACTACCATAGGAGCTTCGCATTTTTTACATTTTGTGTCAGTGGTCTCAGCTTTATCGACAACAATTTTGCCTTGGTCATCTCGATGAAACCCGATGGTGTTTTTGCAATCTGGGTATCCTGAGCAGCCTAGAAAGCTGCCGGTTTTGCCCCATTTGATGACCATCTTGTGTTCGTTGCATTTGGAGCAGGTGATATCGGTTGGCTCTTCCATGCGTTTGACATTGCGCATGGTTTCTTGAGCATCTTTCAAAGATGCTTTGAAGGGCTCATAGAAATCTTGAAGAACTTTTTTCCATTTGGCATCGCCTTCTTCAATTTTATCGAGATTTTCCTCCATGCCAGCAGTGAAAGAGATGTCCATGATTTTTGGAAAAGACTCGATTAATAGATCGGTAACGATTAGCCCAAGCTCAGAAGGGTAAAAACGACTTTCTCTTTTTTCGACATATTCTTTGTCTTGAATCACAGACAGAATGCTGGCGTAAGTAGAAGGGCGCCCAATGCCTTTGTCTTCGAGTTCTTTTACTAAGCTCGCTTCGCTGAAGCGAGGTGGGGGCTCTGTGAAATGCTGGTTGGTGTCGATTTTTTTAAAGATGATTAAGTCGCCTTTTTGGGCAGCTGGAAGCTTGATTTTTTCTTCCTCGTCTTCTGCTTTGGCGTTTTTATCATCTTCATCTTGTTGTTCTTGGTAAACTTTCAAGAAGCCTTCGAAAACCAAAATCGAGCCTGTTGCGCGTAATAAATGCTTATCAGCTGTGATATCGATTTGAGTTCGATCATATTGTGCTGGTGACATTTGTGAGGCGACAAATCGCTCCCAGATGAGCTTATAGAGCTTAAATTGCTCTGGCTTCAAAAAGCGCTTCACAAAGTCTGGCGTGTAGTGCATCGAGGTTGGTCTGATGGCTTCGTGAGCTTCTTGAGCGCTTTTTTTGGTTTTAAAGAAGTTTGGCTTTTCAGGTAGGAAGTCCGGGCCAAAATTATCACCAATATAGCCTCTGACTGCCTGAATAGCATCGTTACTGACGCGCGTTGAGTCGGTACGCATGTAGGTGATTAAACCCACATGGCCTTCTTCGCCAAGATCAATTCCCTCGTAGAGAGACTGAGCAATCATCATGGTGCGCTTAGCCGTAAATCGAAAAGCACGTGCTGCGTCTTGCTGTAATTTAGAAGTAATAAACGGCGGTCCAGGCTTACGTTGACGCCTTTTTTTCGTAACGTCACTGACGGCAGGCTTTGCAGCTTCAAGCTCAGATTTAATTTGTCCAGCCTGATCTGCGTTTTCGATTTTGGCTTTTTTGCCATCTGTTTTGAGCAGCTTTGAAGTAAATAGAGGCTTTTTGCCAGCGTCTGATAAAGCTTCAATGCTCCAGTATTCTTGAGTTTTGAAGGCTTGGATTTCGCGCTCACGATCGACAACTAAGCGCAAAGCGACAGATTGGACTCGGCCAGCACTCAAGCCCCTGCGAACCTTTTTCCAAAGTATGGGGCTAATTTGATAGCCCACAATGCGATCTAAAATACGTCTGGCTTGCTGAGCATCGTAGAGCTTGGTGTCTATGGTAGTTGATTTTGAGAAGGCATTGAGCACTGCTTTTTTGGTGATCTCATGAAAGCGCACGCGTGAGACTGGTACTTTGGGGTGTTTTTCATGAATAATATCAGCCAGGTGGAAAGCAATGGCTTCACCTTCGCGATCAGGATCGGGTGCGAGATAGACTTGGTCAACATGCTTGGCTGATTTTTGAATATCACTGATGATTTTGCCTTTGCCCTGGATTGGTACGTATTCAGGGGTAAAGTCGCCGCTTTCTAAATCGACGCCCATTCGGTTGGGGGGCAGATCGATAATATGCCCTACTGAAGCTTTGACGTCATATTCATTACCTAAATATTTACGAATAGTCCGGGCCTTGGCCGGTGATTCTACAATAACGAGCGATTTTGCCATACAAATTCTGCGCCTTCTCTTTGAATGGTACCCATCAACTCAAGCTCAAGCAAGTCTGATTGGATTTGAGAAATAGGCAACTTAAGACTACTGCATAATAAGTCAAGTGTGGCGCGGCCGTTGTTTTGCTGGAAAAGCGTGTGAAGCTCGCTTTTGTCATGCCAGCGCATGCTAGTATCCAGTCCATTGTCTTGACCTATTCTGGATGCCAGCCTGCGCTGGCATGACAATTCGAGGGCGCCAAGGTGACTGGGCATGACAATGTTCAAACTTTTTAGGAGTGTTTGAAAATTAATAAGAGCTCTGGCTTCTTGCTGCTCCAAGAGCGCGTTAGCAGCTTCAGCTAAGTGATTATCAGGGTCACCTGGGATCACCCAAACAGGGGTTCCGATTTTTTGAGCGTAGCGCGCTGTATGTAAAGTGCCCGAATTAAGAGTCCCCTCAATAATTAAAATAGCGTCTGAGAGCGCCGCAATATATTGGTTGCGTGCAACAAAGAGTGTTCGGCCGACTTTGGTTTTGGGTCCAAAAGCAGTCACTGTGCTGACTAGATTATTGGGATCGAGATCTCGGATGCGTCTAGGGCGCTCATCTTTGTTGGTGAAAACTGGGTCGCCCAAGACGACTAAAGTTTCAGCCCCTACAGACAAAGCGCCCCTATGAGCTGCATAGTCGATCCCAATAGCCCCTCCGGAGACTACCAAGCACCCAGCTTTGCTTAAACGCGCTGCATAATCAAAAGCACGCTTAGTGCCAGTAGGTGAGGGCTTCCGGGTTCCAATAATGCCTACGCTGGGCTTTGTTCGCAAAAGCTCAGGGTTGCCTCTTAGGTAAGCTAGTTTGGGTACGCTTGGCGCTCGAATAAGCCGGCCTAATTCGAAAACACCATTTTGGCCTAAGATTTTGCCGCCTGAGTTGAGGAAAAAATCAAGATCGCTCACTCAAACTTGCTTATCACATTTCCCAATATACATAACCGAAGTGTTGTCATTGAGCTGAGTTTTAAATAGGCCGGTTTTTTTGTCTTTGCCTTTAATATCTAAGCCTCGAATATCAAACGATTGAAAGCCAGATTGCTTTAGGGTTTCAAGTAACTCTTCCGGCTTAATGAATTTGTTCCAATCATGGATGCCTTTGGGGATTTCACGCATGAGGTCTTCTAATATCCAAATCATGGTGAGTTTGGCTGACACCGTGCGATTGATGGTGTCAAAAAGAAGGCGCCCAGTTGGTTTTAGAACGCGCGAGATTTCGGAAATAGTGGCGTCGACTGAGTTAACATGTTCTAAAACATCAACGCAGAATACAGCATCAAATGATTGATCTCCATAAGGTAGAGATTCTGCTACTCCCTGTTGGTAGTTAATTTCTAGACCATTATCGCTTGCATGTTGCTTGGCTACTTCAATTAACTTTTCAGACTGATCAATCCCGGAAACGATGGCGCCTTTTTCAGCCAGTATTTCGCTAGCAAAACCACCGCCGCAACCGACATCTAATATTTTCATCCCAGTCCAGTTTGGAATGAAGCGATCAAAATATTCAAATCTTGGAATGTTAAGGTGTTTGAGTGCGAAAAATTCCTTTTTGGGATCCCACCAATCTTTTGCGAATTTATCATATAGTTTTTGATCGTTTGGTTTCATACTTTATATATAATATATAATACAAATAAATGTCAAATCGTTTTATTTTGTCATGCCAGCGGAGGCTGGCATGACAACATGGGGCTACCCCCCATACAGTACAGTCCGGTCACGGCCTTGATTTTTAGCGGCGTAGAGAGCCCGGTCGGCTTGGTCAAAGAGGTCTTTGGCTTCAGTTTTGGGAAACCAGCTGATTCCAATCGAGACAGATAAGTAGCCAAGTGGTTGTTCTTTTGCGCCTTTTATATCAAGTTTTTTAATCGCCTCGTTGAGTTTTTTAGCCACTTCTTTGGCTGCTTCAGGGCTTGTTTCTGGCAGAACCAAGCAGAATTCTTCGCCACCGAAGCGTGATACGCCATCGATTTTACGAACGGAAGTTTGTAGGCACTTGGCGATTTGTTTGAGTGCTTCATCGCCCATTAAGTGCCCCATGCGATCGTTGTAGGGCTTAAAGTGGTCAACATCGACCAACATAATAGATAGGGGTTTTGAAAATCTTTCGGCACGGCGTAGCTCGCGTTCAAGC
>JAESQZ010000222.1 GCA_016764955.1 Deltaproteobacteria bacterium
ATAGGGCACGCGAGCCCGGGATGACAGCGGTAGGTGGTGCTCAACGATTCATCCAGCGCTACAGGAATCCCCGTTGCTTGAACAAATTGGGGGATTTGCGAGGGGTCTTTGAGTGGCTCTTCAAAATAAGCGATATTTAAATGCGCAATGCGTTTGCCGAAATTAATTGCTTCTTTGAGAGATAATTTTTGATTGGCATCTAATCTAATAGGCATATTGGGGCCGACTGCTTTTTGGATGTCTGTTAGATACTCGGCTTCTTGGACATAATTATGGGTGATTTTGAATTTGAGGGCTGCTGTCACCCCGGGCTTGACCCGGGGTCCAGCACTGGATCCCGGGTCAAGCCCGGGATGACAGGTGGGGTACATCCAAGCAATGGGAACTTGCTCGTGATAAATCTTTCGGCCCAAAAGCTCTGGGATAGAGCAGCCTTTTTGGCGGCTTTTAAGGTCCAAAAGAGCCATTTCTTGGGCCAATTTCTCTGAGTAGACCACCTCGCCATAGCCAGTACGACATTTGTCGGTGGCACTCATGATTTCGCTTGCATATACAAGTGGGTCATTAGAGCGAAGGGGTCTGCGCTTTAAGGCCAGGGGCTTTTTAAGCCTAAGGCTGAAAGGATGTTTGTGAAAAGATACAGAAGTCATCTTGCTAAAATTAGTCTTTACCTTAATATGGGCTCTTCAAAAAGGAGTTTTGAATGACCGAGTTATTTGGCCAAAGTGGTGCAGAAGGAGGAGGCATGATGTCCATGCTTTTATTGTTTGGTGGAATGTTTGCCATCATGTACTTTGTTCTAATTAGACCGCAGCAGAAACAACAGAAGAAACATCAGGAATTAATTGACACTCTTAAAAAAGGCGACGAAGTGATGTTAAGCAGTGGGATTGTTGGGCGTGTCTTCTCGGTTGAAGATAAATACGTTGTTTTGGAGATGATGGACAAGAATAAAGTGAAGGTGCTAAGACAAGCTGTCCAAGCCTTGATCGGCGCCTAAACAAGAACGGAAACGAAAGCCATGTTTGAAAGCTGGAAAACACGACTATTACTCACAGGCCTACTTTTGGGCTTTGCGATTTACTTGTTGGTCCCGACGGGTATCTACTTCAGTTTGGATGAAAAGTCCTTAAGAGAAGTCAGGCGTGACAAACATGCTTTCAACAAGATACTGCCGACTTGGGCCATTGATAGCTATATCGTTCCTGGGCTCGACTTGCAGGGCGGCATTCATATGGTCTTGGGTGTCGATGTCGAAAAGGCACTCAAAGATCGAACATCTCGAACAGCAGATCGCCTAAGTGATTATGCTAAAGATCAGCAAGTCAAGTTTGAAAATATAGACTCGAACTTGCGGGCGACTTTTAAAAACCGGGAAGACTCAGTTGCTTTTGCGAGATTTGTGAGCCAGAAGTTCCAAGAGGTCAAAATCATCTCCGAGCGAGATGATTCCGTCCAAATGGAGTTGGACCCAAACTTGGTTCAAATTGTTCGCCGGGATGCGGTCGACCAGACTATCAATACAATCAGGACGCGTATTGATAAGATGGGTGTAACAGAACCAAGTATCTCGAGAAGATCTGGTGACAAAATCCAAATTCAGCTGCCTGGTTTTGATGACCCAGACGCAGCCAAGAGCTTAATTGGCCGAACAGCACAGCTCGAGTTCCAGATGTGCGACGACAAAACAGAATTCTTGACTAAGCTCAAAGATCTGCCGAAGGGTGTCGAGTTGGTGAAGAGCGCTTATGGGCGCCCGAGTGGTAGCCAAGGCAAAGATATTTACTTGGCTTTCCCGGAAGATAAGCTTTCTGATGTCAAAACTTTCTTAAAAGGCAAAGTGCCTGCTGAAAATCAAGTGAAATACGGAACTGCTGGGCCAGGCTATATGCGTACTTATACGCTTGAAAAGCGCGTGGTTTTGACGGGTGACGATCTTGTAGATGCACAAGTTTCGCAAGCCAGTGATATGGATCCAAGGCCAGCGGTATCAATTACTTTTAGTTCGGCTGGAGCACGCATTTTTGATGAACTTACCAAAGTAAATATTGGCAATCGAATGGCGATTGTGCTGGAGGATCGCGTCGATAGTGCGCCCGTTTTCCAAGTGAGAATACGAGATGGACGTGCCAGTATTACACTCGGCGGCGGCCGTAGCCACGAAGAGACTCTGCGCGATGCCAATCAGTTAGCGCTAGTATTGAAATCAGGTGCGTTGCCTGCGCCGGTTACTTTTAGAGAAGAGCGTAGTGTCGGGCCTTCTTTGGGTGCTGACTCCGTTAAGCAGGGCAAGAAGGCATTCATGGTTGGCAGTATTTTGGTGATGCTGCTGATGCTTTTGTATTATCGCCTATCGGGTTTCTTCTCAGTGGTCGCCGTGCTTTATAACTTGATTTTAATGCTGGCAGCATTGGCTTGGTTAGGCGCGACGATTACGCTGCCTGGTATCGCTGGTTTGCTTTTGACTTTTGGTATTGCAGTCGATGCGAACGTGATTATTAACGAACGCATACGAGAAGAATTGCGTTTAGGCAAGAAACCAAAAGCTGCCGTTGAGATGGGTTATAAATCGGCCTTTACAGCTGTGTTTGATTCACACGTAACCAGTTTTATTGCAGGTGTTGTCTTACGGGAATTTGGAACAGGGCCAGTGCAAAACTTTGCAATGATGTTGATTATTGGAACGGTGCTGTCGATTTTCACAGCAGTGTTTATCACGCGCGTGTTCTTTGACATGGTGACCGCTCAGGGTCGTGAGGAGCTATCTATATGAGCCGCAAGATGTTTCGTTTTTTCGACCCTAAAAGTGAAGTCGATTTTGTTCGGTTCTTTAAGCCCTCTTTAATTTTGGCGGCTGTGTTTCCTGTATTTGCTATTCTTGGCGCGATGGTCTTAGGGCTTAACTGGGGAATTGACTTCATGGGTGGTACCGAAATGCAGGTGCAATTTCCGAAGCCCGTCGAAGCACCTGAAATTCGAAAAGTCTTAGAAAACCTAGGTTATGACAAAAATCAAGTTCAGTCCTACGGCGCTAAAGAAAACAACGAAATGTTGATCCGTGTTGAGCGTATGGATACCTTCACGCAAGAAGACATTAATCGAATCCAAAAGGCTTTGGTTGGCGATGTGGGCAAGGCTGAAGTGAACTTGCACCCAAACAGCCAAGATAGGCTTTTGGTTAAACTAGAAGCGCCCAAAGGTGGCAGCTTGTCAGCTATTAAGTCTCAAGAAGAAAAGCTGGCAAAGTGGCTCGATGATAAAAGTGGCTTCAGGCTTCGCCAAGGCGCCAGTATCATGCACGATGACTCGAGTGAGGGTTTTGTTCAATACAACGTTTTGTTTATGGGCGTCTCAGACAAGATTGCAGAAGCTTTAACGGCGAAGTTTGGCGAGGTTGAAGTACGCCGTGTGGACTTCGTGGATAGCCAAGTGTCGCAGCAACTCAGAACCGATGGTGTCTTAGCTGTTTTTTGGGCAATCTTGGCGATTTTGATTTACATCATCATTCGCTTCGATTTGTTTTTTGCGCCAGGTATGGTGATGTGTTTGGTGCAGGATACGTTTGGGGCCTTTTTGGTATTTGTGCTGCTTCGATATGAGTTTGACCTGCCTTCGGTAGCCGCACTTTTAACCGTGGTGGGTGTGTCTGTTAACAACACCATTGTGGTGTATGACCGCATACGGGAGACTCTGCCGCCTGGTGATCGTCATAAGATTCCAATAGAGGAAGTAACTCGCTGTGTGAACAAGGCTGTTAACGATACTCTAAGCCGAACGATTAACACAGCTTTGACGGTGCTTTTCACGTCAGTTTCACTTTGGATTTTTGCGGGTGGCGTCCTTAAGAGTTTCGCAGCTGTGCTTACTATTGGGCTTGGCTTAGGCGCTTTTTCGTCAACTTTTGCAGCGCCAGCGGCTTATTTATTCATGATGCGGCACTTTAGAATACGTGTTGCCGAAGCCCGCGCGAATCAGCATAAGGGCTTTACACGAGAAGAAAAAGCCCAAGGGGTAGTGTAGCCTGTCACCCTGGCGGAGGCCAGGGTCTGTCATCCCGGGCTTGACCCGGGATCCAGCTTAGTTAGATCGTTAAACTTATAACTGGACCCCGCATCAAGTGCGGGGTGACGAGCGGCCTAAACCTTCCTCGGAAATTTCCCATCCAAGCGGCCATTAATAATGCCGCCGCCGAGTAAAATATCGCCGTCATAAACAACAGCTGCTTGTCCCAAAGCTACTGCATGAGTGGGCTCTAAGAACTTAATCACGAGCTCGCCGTCGCTGTTAACTTCCCAAGTGGCAGGCTGAGCTTTATGGCGGGCCCTGATTTGAACACCGATTTCTTCTGGCCAATGTTCTGTCGGAACAATTGTTCGTATGTCGCGAGCGCTAATCTTGCTGCACTCCAAAGCGGACTTAGGGCCAAGTTGAACCAGCTGGCTTTTGGGGTCTAAGTCAGCCACGTAAGTGCGTTCGCCTAAACCCACGCCAATGCCACGGCGCTGGCCAATCGTAAACTGGTGAATCCCTGCATGCTGAGCAACCTCTTTGCCGCTTTCGTCCACCATTTTGCCTTTGGGCATAGCACCTGAAGCTTTTTCCACAACCTTGGCGTGGTTGCCATCTGGCACAAAGCAGATTTCATGGCTGTCTGGCTTATTGTGAGTTCTAAGCCCCATTTTTTCAGCCATCTTACGAACGTCAGGTTTATGCAAAGCGCCTAAGGGCAAGTGCAAAGCTTCGACCACTTTAGGGTCAGTGCCATATAAATAATAAGTCTGGTCACGGCTGATATCTGTTGGGCGCGAAAGCGTTTTAAAGCCTTGATAATCAACCACTTGAGCATAGTGCCCTGTGGCTAACTCAGCTCCAAGGCTCTTGGCAGTATTATACAAATCACCCAGTTTGACTTCGTGATTGCAGGCTAAGCATGGGATGGGCGTTTGGCCATTGCGATAGGCTTTTACAAACGGATCAAAAACGGTTTTCTTAAAACGCTCGCGTGAGTCAATGGCATAAAAAGGGATGCCTAGCCTATCACAAACTTGCCGTGCGTCTGTCATGTCATCGAGCGAGCAGCAACGACCCGCGCGCTTTTCAAGCGAGCCATTGTCATCTGGGGCAAGTCTTAACGTAACGCCAATAACTTCATGGCCCTGCTCTTTGAGCAACAAGGCAGTAACAGAGGAATCCACCCCTCCAGACATGGCAACGACTACTTTCATAAGAGGCTATTTGGTATATGGAAAATCCATGGGTTTCAACCGGGTCAGCCGTATCGGAACCACTATTTGTCTGGATGCGACTCAAACGCCTTCGTAATATTGAAATTAGCATCCATCCCCCATTTGGCTTGTTGCTCTTCCTTCCAAAGCACATAGTCATTTACTACGAATTCGAGACTTCTAACGCCACAGTAGGGGTCTTCAGCGGCGATTTGTCCAAGCATTGCTTCGTCTTCAGGGCTATATTGCAAATCCTCTCGAACAGCCATTAAATTTTCAAATCGTTTTTTAGCAATTCCTGGCCTTTTTTCCTTTTCGATACAGGGGAAAACAAGCTCTTTCATGCGGTTTACAAGAGGTCCACTTTCTAGCTGCGCATTACCGGCCGCTATGATGGTTAAACCAGAGACATCAATCTCAAGATCGAGATCCGGGAGTTTTATCGTTTTTTTGTTAGGGTCTAGGAGCTGCAGTAAGAATTGTTCTAGATTTAAAGTAGACTGCCCAAAAGTGTTTTGTGGCTTATTGAGTATTTTATCCAGCTCATCAAGAAATAAGATCGCGTTTTTAGGTTGTGTAGAAAGGTCTTGGGTAAAAGCCGATAGCTTGAAGGAAGGATTTATCTGATCGCCATACTGGAAGAGTCTTTCTTTAGCTTCAAGTGCTTTCTCAATGTCTGTAATTTCAATTAACGGTAGCTCAAGGGCTTTTGCCAAAGCTTCTGTAAAAGTAGTTTTTCCAGTTCCTCGTTTGCCTACCAAATATAAGACTGTCTTGGAGCCTTGCTGCAATTGAGAAGCACGCTTTATCTGAATAACGGTTCGCCTGATTTCCTTTTGTAAGTCGGGGGAATATCGTGCCAAGATAGGATCCATTTTGACCTTGAGTTCTTCAATATCTGCGATACGTTCCTTATCGCCAGAAAAATTGAGAATGGTTTTCATGGTGCTAATAATTTGAGAAAATAGCTTGATGGATTCATCATTGCCGGCTTGATTACTGCCGGCCATGTTAGCTACCACCCGCCCAGTCGCTTTAGCTGTTTGGGCAGCGTGCTGTAGCTTTTCAAAAAGTGCTTGTGCACTTTCTGGTAAGCTGGTTTTCTGTTGAGTGTATCGTATTCTCAACTCGCTTAACTGGATGGTTAATTCCTTGAACTGGTCAAAGTCTTTTTCAGACTTAGTTCCGGTGGCCCAAGAAGATGCCTGTTTTGCTACTGAATTGATAGACTCCATGACCGGGTGGGATAAGCTGTTTGCAATCATCATATCGCTGAAAATACTACCGAGCACACCGCCGAAAAAAGAGACAAACCGATTTTCATTATTGATAAGGTTTTTTGAGATTGTAGAGCCAGCAATGAAGGGTATGATGGAGAAGAGCTTTTGCCAGGCTTGAGCGTAGCTCTGATTGTTATAGCTTTCTTCAGCCTGTTCGCGGGCGGTTGGCTTAGGAGTTTCCCAAGGAATTTTTGGGAGCCATTTGTTGGCAGTATTATCCCAATAATAGTTGCTGAATTCAGCCTGTTTGCTGTTGCTTGGGACAGCGGTGCTTGCCGAATTAGTAACTGATGAAAATAGGAGCAAGAGCGCTACTGTAGATGATTGAAATTTAAACATTTGATAAATATTATATATTTAAAATCAGAAATGTCAACACGGTTTAGGGTGTCTATAATGTGCTCTGAAACCCTGGTTTTAAAAGAGTTTTAGCTTTTTCGCCTAAACCCTATTCAGCAGCCCCCTGCAAGCTTAGTCATTCGTAATGCATCCACATGCGTAAGACTTTGACGGTTTTTTCTTTTTCCAAGACCTGGTAAACCAGTCGAGTCCCTGGAAGGGGGCTGGGAATTACTTACCAGTTCAGTTTTTTAGACATTTTGGATGGTGGGGTTGCCATGCCCTTTTTGATGGATTTAAGTATAACTTTCAGCTCTGAAAACATCTTGGACTGTTCAATCGTTTGCCCTTTCCGGACATCTTCTTCACCTGATGCTATGATTTTCATCATATTAATGGCCGCTACCATTTGCTAATGCCCCTTGCGCCTAAAGCCAATCAAAAGCCCTAAAAACCAAAAGAGCGTTTCTTTGGTCAAAGCAGACTCCTGCATGGCTTCATGCATGGGTTTAAAATAGACATGGGCGGCCAGGATAATAGCCAAACCTAGAAACATGGCTATCCAATCGGCAGTGCACTTGGGCCTTCTGACAATCATTAAGCCAATAAAGAGCAGCAATAAGCAGAGCTGAGGCACAATATCGCCCCAGCGCAGGTAATAAGTGGTTTCAGTGGAGATTGGCACATCAGCAACTACTAATGCCTCTTCATAAAGTGGCGTGCTTTGGTGCAAATAGCCAACTGGGTCTACCCAGGCAGAAACACCTGTATTGGTCGCACGAGCATAAGAGCGGCTCACTTCGACTGATCTAAGTTGGTACATGGCTAAATGCTGATAGGGGCCGGCAGAGTAGCCATACCAAGCATCATTGGTGATGTTAATCAAAAGCTCAGCGCCATTTTTAACAAACTCGCGGCCAATTTCAGGGAAGATGCCTTCATAACAGATAGTAATAGCCAGTGAGAGTCCGTCGACTTTAATTGGGTTTAGATTTACCCCTCGGCCAAAAGCACCTAAACCAGGAACCAGTCTATCGACGACAGAGCCAAATGGCCAGGGCACATACTCACCAAATGGTACCAGGTGGCTTTTAGCAAAGTGCCCAGCGAGTTCACCATTTTGTTTTAAAATATAAGCTGAGTTGTAAAACTGGTTACTGCGGTCGATAGCAATTGTGCCAATGATATTAATCGGGGCAAGTGGCCCTAAGTTTTCTAATCTGGGTTTCTCGGTGAGTAGGCGATATGGGTAGGCAGTTTCGGGCCAAATGCTGATTTGGGCGCCTTGCCGTACTGCCTCTTCTTGGAGACTTTGGTAGCGTTCTAAAATTTCGTCAGAGTACAAAGCAGCTTGGTTTTTAATGCCTTGCTCAATGTTGCCTTGCAAAAGTGCGATTTTTACTGCCGGGAGGTCAAAATGATCATAATTATAAAGACGCCAAGCACCATAAGTGCTTAAGCCCAGTGTGCTAAATAAAGCAGCCCAAAAAACCGAACGCCCAAGGGCAGGTGCTTTAAGTGCACAAATCCCAGCGCCCACAAGGCCGATATAAAAAACCATGCCATAAACGCCGACGATCGAAGCGCCTTGTAGTAAAACCGGCACCGTGGCGAGGGAATTGCCAGCGTTACCCCATGGAAAAGCCCCAATAAAACCATAATTTCGTAAATACTCGGTTGCTGAAAGTGCGATGGCAAAAAGCCAACCGTAAGACCAGCCCAGATGTAAATTTAAGTAGCGTGCGAGCATGGCTGCACCAGCGATGTAGCATGCAAGGATAGTGCTTACTAAGAAGAGCGCGACGATGCCAATAGCCAGGTGAAGATTTCCGAATACTGTTATAGCTATAATCAGCCAATAAAGCGAGGCCATGTATTGAATGACCGTCGTCCAAAAAACGATTTTAAATACTTTAGCTGGCTGCCGATGATAGGTGACGTAAATCAAAGGGGCATAGCCAAATAAAGCAAGAAACCCCCACGGGGTGAGTTGGCTTGCGGCTAGGAGGGCAGCGGAGAGTAGGCAGAGAAAGATAGTCATAAGCGTTTGTCATGCCAGCGAAGGCTGGCATCCAGTGTACGCTGACTGGATCCCGGGTCAAGCCCGTCTATGGACACAAGATGTTTAATTGTCACCCCGGCCTTGAGCCGGGGTCCAGCATATGTCTTGACGGGTTCTGGATGCCAGCCTTCGCTGGCATGACAAACAAATTTACATCACCGGCTCAAAGGCACAGTTGGCATTACGACAGCCTAGAGCCTTTTGCCATTTTTCTCGGCTTAGATTCTTAACATTAATCGACGCTAATGGCTTATTTTCAACAAAAGCTTCTAGCTTGTTGCTATTAAGCGAAAGCTTGGCTTCTAGTATTAGATTTTTTTGGCGGCAAGGCGCTTGAATTTGTTGAACCAATTTTAAAAGGCCATCTTGCTTTTTGAACTCAGAAACCGCGCAGTTGCCATCTGGGTACGCCATGACCCCGATGACACGTTGAGAGTTTGTACTCACGTAGAATATGCCGCCAGCAGCAGGCTCAGGGTTTCCCCCTAAATACTCACGCGCTAAGTGCTGTACTTTAGATGGGCTTATTGGCAGCTCAAATTTTTCTAAAAGTACTTTGGAACGCCAAGTCCCTGAATCTAATTTGCTTTGTTGAACCAAGAGCGAAATATCACGCCTAAAGTGCCCAGCGTTTCCTTGTTTGGCCAAGTATCTAAGGCCTTTTGTGCTGGACTCCCAAACAGGCGATTCACTTTTCCAATTAGTTTGAAGTGCTTTAAAATTAGTGCCTGTATTAATGGCTGCAGCGCCGTGCGCAGTCACCACAACTTCAAAGGGATGCCTTTTAGCAACTAAAATTCCCAATACAAGGCCAACGGTTAGGGCAATTGCTCCGAATGAAAAAGCTGGTTTTTTGACCCACGGCGGCACGGTTGTCCAAATGGTTTCATGCTCGGAATCACTTTGCTTCGGCGCATACTGAAAGGGGGCATCTTGCTGCGTAGAGTCAAACTGAAAATTTTCGAGCTTTTGCTCAAGCGCGCCCAGAGCAGCATCGAAGTCCTCAGCATTTTGGTAACGCTTAGCAGGTTCTCTCGATAAGGCATGAGATAAAATTCGATCCAGCGTATCAGGGGCAGGGTAGTTGCGCTCGGTTGGGAGTGAAAAACGCCCTAAAGGCAAATCACCTAAGATGCATTCGTATAAAATTACACCCACCGAATAAAGATCAGAACGCTTATCAACGCGCTTGGCATCTAAGTGTTGCTCAGGCGCCATGTAATTTACAGTGCCCATGGTGACTTTGCTGCGGGTCAAATTGGGGTGTGGGTTTTGAGCCTCGTTGGTTAAGCCAGCAAGGCCAAAGTCGGCCAAAACTAGACGCTCGGACTCTTTTTCGACGAGCACATTTTCTGGTTTTAAGTCACGATGAATAATGCCGCAATCGTGAGCGGCTTTGAGGCCTTTTAAGATTTGGCGCGCAAATGTAATGGCTTGTTTGAGGGGCAAAGGGCCATTCTTGAGCGTACGCCTCAACGTGGTGCCTTGAACATACTCCATGCAAAAATAGTGTATTTTAGAAGCATTGCCTAAATCATAAATAGCGACGACATTAGGATGTCTCAGCGAGCTTAGCGCAGCAGACTCGCGCTCAAATCGTGCCACTAAGTCAGCGCGAGATGACATCTCGCTGGATAGAATTTTAACGGCCGCAGAGCGCTTGGAGATAATATGTTCAGCTCGGTAAACAGAGCCCATGGCGCCTTTGCCAATAAGCTCTAGGAGCTTATATCCCGGGATCACCGGAAAGCAGGATTCTTGGGTGTTAGGTTCTGGCGGCACAGGGGTTTGAGTGGGTGTGCTAGGTTCTTTGGAGTTCGCGTAGCGTTTTGCAAGGGCGGGGTGAATACCAATGCTTTTCTTGGCTTTCCCAAGAAAATTGGTATCCACCCAGGTGCCGCAAAACTCGCAGCGCCCGGAAGTTAATGTGGCCTTGCAATGGCTGCATTTCAAATTACCTTCGGACATATCTCACTTGTTGCTGTGGCATGGCTTCCAAATGGAATTGCAACCATTCTTGACCATAACCATTCATCTTCATCTTTTTATTATTTTTCAAGTTGTTCAAATTGGCAATCAAATATCGATCAGAGTCGCCTAATTTTTTTTGTCCCCGCACTAAAACATCAATGGCTTTTTGATTATGGCCAGCTTTCCAGTGGCAGTAGCCCCAAGTGCTCCATAAAAGCCCCTGCTTGGGCGAGTAGTTGGCAGCTTGCTCAAAGATCTTGTCCATTTCGGCATATTTCTTTTTCTTAAACGACAACACACCCAACATGGCTTTTGCGTTCCAGTGCTTGGCAAAAGACTTTTGCAAAAACGGCTTAGCACGGGCAAAATCTTGTTTCATGAAATATAAGCTTCCAATTTGGCCATTAATCGCGCTTTTGGTGAAAAACTGCCAGTTGCCATATTGCTTCTTAATATCCTGAAGCATGGCGATCCCGCGCTCCATACGACCCTTTTGGATCTCAGAAACCGCCTTCATCATAGCTTCTTGCATCTGGTTGCCAATGCGCCTGGCTAAGATAAAATAAGCGATCACAGCAACTAAGATCGCTGGGATAATCGCTGCAATCCAGCTTAAAGTGAAGCCAATCAAGGCAAAAACAGATAAACCTAGGGCTAAAGCAATGCTAATCAAAATCATGCTCTGTAGCCTAGCAACGGGCTTAAGAGTCGTAAAGAGGCTTATTTGTCATACCAGCGAAGGCTCACTACTGTCCAAGACGTTTTAATAAAAAATGAAAGGTTATTTCTGTAACTGACTTCTTTGCCCATAGATGTGGGCAAGGGTGCCACAGTCCAGCCTGATAGGGCTGGGTTTATGTCACCCCACCCTATACCGCACCATCGCCAGATTTATACAAAATTAAGAGGTTCCTTAAACCTCGCGGCAATGAGGACCGGGGGGCTGGCATATACCCAGGCCTACGCGGGCTCGTACCTCGCCCGCTCCAACCTGGGCTGTGGCACCGTTGCCCATTCCATGGGCAAAAACAAATTGATATCCCAAAATTTCCAAACATATTGGAAATGTACTGGATGTCAGCTTTCGCTGGCATGACAAGAAGGCTGGCATCCAGAAAACAGATGTTTGTTGATTTTGAGTTCGATAATTATATATAATAACATCATATGGATAAATTTGTTTTAAATGTTTGCTTTCATGGGAGTAGATATGGTGGATAAACCTAGTGATGCAGCTAGGACGCCAACGCTACTAAGTGAGACAGAGGCTCATATTCAAAAAAAAGCGCCCGAGCTAGAGCCAAGTAAAGCTCCAGTGAAAACGGCCCCCCTTGATCTACCCAAAGACACCAGCGCACTTAAAGATATATTAAAGCCGGATGTTTTTGCAGTTAAGCCCAAGATTAGCCTCGAAGACTTTGAGCAAAAAGGCACAGCCAGCCGCTTGAGCGAGATGGGTACCTGGGAAAAAATGAATGAGGTTGGGAAGAACTTAGCCGCAGTAGCTGCTCCAGCGTTGCTCCTGGGTTTCGCATTATCGGGGCCGATTGGTTGGGCTGCAGGCGCAGTAATTGGTGCGGTTGCTGGGAGTGCGTATGTTGGTTTTCGAAACTGGCGAGAAAATACGACGCATCGAAATATCCATTGGCAGCTTGATTTTGCTCCTCATAGTGAAAAGGAGCCTGATAAACGGCAAGAGGCTGTGACTTACATGGCGAGTCAACTCAGTACGAGCAGGGATGACTATACAGAACTCATCGATTTGGCAAATGGTTTCCCGACGCTGCTGAAGACGGGAAACGTTGATGCTCAAATTGACGTCATGAAAAGGTTGGAAACAGCTACTGGTTTAAAGGTCGATCTTCATAAGTTGGGGCGTAATTATGAATCGCCCGAGCCAGCATCCACACCCAGCCCGGAAAGCGCAGCCGCAAAAGGCGCCAATGCAATCAGCGTGGGTACGACGCCACCGGATGCGCCAATGCCAACTTTGGCTGAAAGCATTCTAACGAAGCTTAATAAAAATCAAGAGCTAGGTAGTGAAGAGAAGCGAAAACTTCATGATGAGCTCATTGCACTTTCAAAAGTTAATAACGCATATTCCAAAGAAACCCTATCTGCCGAACAAGTGAAAAATCTTCAGACTTCGATCCAAAATGAAAGAACAATTTTAGAGAATTTGAAAAATAAACCTGCACTTTTGGGGAGTCTAGAAAGCCAAGATGATCAGCAAGATGATCAGCAGGGCATTGAGAATCAGCGACTGCAAAATATTAATCGGCGGATTCAAACTCTTAATCAAATGCTGGAACAGGTTTCACGCAAATAGCTAACTCAAATATCAGCCGTTTGACCGATAGACATCCGAAATCAACCTAACTTATACTTCAGTCAAATAAGCAAAGCCGCGTTCCCCGGATCGACAAAGATGGGGTTC
>JAESQZ010000223.1 GCA_016764955.1 Deltaproteobacteria bacterium
AAATTTCCCAATGAAACTTACCTGCTATTTTTACTGGATCAAATGCAACGTAATGAACCAGTGGACCTCAAATTACAACAGGCGATAATACATACGCTTGACCGTATGGCTCAGGGTGGAATTTATGACCAGATTGCAGGTGGATTTCATCGCTACTCAACAGATCATGAGTGGTTAGTACCGCACTTTGAGAAGATGCTGTATAACCAGGCTTTGTTAGGCCGAGTCTACGCACAATCGTATTTTTTAACCGCTAACAATTTTCATCAACAGATTGCGCGGGAGACCTTTGATTATGTGCTAAGGGATATGAAGGCTCCCTCCGGTGGTTTTTATTCAGCGACAGATGCCGACAGTGAAGGCGCGGAAGGAACGTTTTTTCTTTGGCAGCAACAACAACTGAAAGAACTCTTGAGTGTTGATGATTATCAATTTGTCGTAGCGCTCTATGATATTACCGCGAGTGGAAATTTTGAAGGCCGGAATATATTGTATCTGCCCGAGATCCCGAAAATCTATCGGACTGGCTCGGCTGAATTTTCTGATTTAAAAGAATGGCAAGATCGCTTAACGAGGATCAAGCGTCGGTTATACCTTGCAAGAGAAAAACGCATTCATCCGTTTAAAGATAAAAAAATTATCACCGCGTGGAATGGCATGATGATTACAGCATTAGCTAAGGCTGCAACGTTTTTAAATGAGCCGCGCTATTTGAGCGCGGCGCAGCAAGCAGCTGACTATTTATGGAAATATCACTTTGAGCCACGCTCAGGTTTATCTCGGATAAGCCTTGGAGGAAACAGCTCCATTCAAGCAACCCAGGAAGACTACGCATATTTTGCCGAAGGTTTAATGGCCTTGTATGATAATAGTGGAGAAATAATATGGCTGAACAAGGCTCAGCAGTTGCTTGATAAAATGGTAGAGGATTTTATGGATGACACTCACGGTGGATTTTATTTAACCAGCAATAAAACCAAAGGACCTTTAATCTCGAAAATAAAAAGTACCCATGACGGTGCAATTCCATCGGGAAATTCGGTGGCCTTATCTGCCTTAGTGAGTATCGCGGGTAAAACAGAAAGTCTGCCCAATCAACAAGTACTTAATAAAACCCTGGCTTTTCTTTCTGGCAAGATAAAACATCAGGGCGTGGCTCATAGCTATGCAATGTTGGCAGCAAGCGAATCGCTTAATGGTGAAATTGGCTCAAAAATTACCTTGGCTAATGGTCATATCCGCGCCAGCGTGGTTTGGCTGGATCACTCATCACAACATTTTGCAGTGACTTTGACGATTGATAAAGGGTGGCATATTAACGCCGACAAAATCCCTCAAAAAGATCTGTTCCCAACCAATCTGGTGTTGTATGGAGATGATAGCAACCAATCTAGAATAAAGGTTAATTACCCCTCGGCTAATAGCCATTCGGTCTCATTTTTTGAGCAAGATCTGTTGCTGTTTTCAGGAACCGTGGTGATTAATGGGCAGCTAATCAAACAGCAACTATTGGGCGAAATCACCCAGCCGCTCAAATTAAAATTAGGATTGCAGGCTTGTCAGGATGATCGCTGCTTAGCGCCTGAAGAGCGAATACTGATACTGGCCGATGAGCCTTTATTTAATCTGATGCTTTAAACCTAAAATAATCAGTTGGATTCGAGGAAAGAGTGCTAGACAACGGTGTGATTGGCGTAGCGAAAAAATGAGTAGTCACCTTGCCGGTGATGAGCAATTTTTTCGCATAGCTAGGCGCGCCGTGGGCTGGCGCTATTTCTCGTGATTCAACTGATTAATTTAGGTTAAAGGATTACTGGCTACTCTTATCCAGAGTTGAGGTTAATTAGGCAATGAGTTCTGTTATCTCTCTTTAGCAACTTATTTGTCAACAGAATTTTGAAGTTCATAATACTCATGGCTGAAATATTTCATGCGATAGCGTTTCCAGGATTGACCCTTCCTTCGGCACATGCCATAACGAAATGATGGAATAAAATTCGGCCAGTGATAACGTAAATCACTAAACCAGACACAAGTAATTTTTATTGATTGCTGATATTCAAAAAATATCGGATAGTCGGCGAAATCTCTAAAAGCCTCAAACTGGTGGTGGTTCCAAACCTGTAAAGCGTCTGCTCGCCAGTTGATATTTTGCGGCAGGGTTGGATAGAAATTCCAGTTAAGTTGTGATAGTTGTTGATAACTTTGTTGGTGAGATTCCAAGCCAAAAAACTCACTGATTTGAGTTGCGATTTGATCGTCAGCCAATCTCAGATAGGCTTGGTTGAATCCACCGTCTGTAGGTTCAATAGCCTGCCAATACAGAGGCGAAAACGGTTGCGGCAATAAAATCAACGCTTGTTTTTTATGGGTATTGTCCACCGCGTTCAAAGAAAGTTGATTGTAAGCGGTTAACTTTAATCCGGCCAACATAAGTAGATAGACAATAGGAATAGTAAACCAAAGAATTCTATAGCGATTATTGCGTCGTAGGATGAGCATTATTAAGGTGACAAGAACAGTTGCTGTGAAGTAACCATCGACTACAAAGAGAAGATCGAAAGCAACAGCTAAGTCACTTAAGGGCGCAAACCACTGAGTTCCAAAAACGGTGAAACTATCGATTAAGACGTGTGACAAAATTCCCATCAGGCACACCCGGAATATAAGGGTGGAAGATAGAAAGTTACTTATTGTGCGTCGCCAGAAAAGTGATAATAACCAAGCCCATATTGGGGCTAGTAGTAGTGAGTGCGTTTCTGCACGGTGCCAATAGGCGAGAAACTCGAGGGGCTGCCAAAAGAACAATAGATAATCAATGTCAGGGAATATTGCCGAGGTTGCACCTAACAAAGATCGTTTTTGCCAGCTTAAGCACGATTTTGACTGCGCGGGTAATTGGGCAACGGCCGCGCCTAATGCAAGATGCGTCACAAAGTCCATGGGTTCAAAGTACTGATTTTTGGTTATTGCCGTCGTCGCTTACAGGTTGTTTTTTGCCACCTATACGAGCAAGCAAATGATTGGCTTGATTGATTTTTGCGATTAGTCCTTTGAGTAATGCGCGGGTGTTTGTGTGCTGTGGACTTCGGTCGACCAGGAAGAAGGAAAAAGCTGCCAGATAAGCACCTGTTACCGCAATTTCATCAGCAATTCTATTTAATCCTGTATGTTCGCGACAAGCCGCTTCTCGAAACCACTGAACGGTACGACTGATCCGGGTTATGCCGTGCGCTTGTAGATGAAAATGCCCGGGCTCTAATTTATAGGTGAGGATTTCTCGCATAACTCCTTTGTAAGCAAGCATACTTTCAAACCAGCTCATGATGCATCGAAGTAACTTTTCATCGCTTGATAAAGCGTAAAAGTCCTCCTGCGATGTGATTTTTAGCATAGCCTCGTCAGCGCGATCAAAAAGTGCTTCGGCCAGGTCATCTTTGGAGCGGTAATTGCTCTTCAGCTCGAGCATTGAGCTATCAAGTGACTGGACAAGTTGCATTAAACTAAAAGATTCCCAGGAACTTTTTTGTGCAAGCTCAACCGCCTTGTCGATGATTCTCGCTTTTGTAATTGACGGTTTAGTCATAGTGAAAGAACTGAAGGGGATTTATTAAGATTATAGTTTACTCTAGCTTCAAAGGAGGTGAATTTTAAATGCGATGGTAGGTGAACATCATTAATGTGTATCAGTGAGGATTTGTATTTCAATATAGTGATTTTATTGACTTGTATACCTTCTACCTCTGGGAGAGGGCAATGTGCGTGAATATGTCGGTTAATAACTGATATAGCCCAAAATACAACTATTCAAATGATTAATTTGTGAAATTAATACTCTAACCTCAACTCGGGATAAGAACAGCCATCCAGCACAACTCTTTTAGCGGCTCTCCGCGTTGATTTTGCTACCAATAGCCAGCTATTACTACGCAAACTCGCCTTGATATCCACTAAAATAGTTGCCCTGGACTAAAATTAAACGTTTAGCTAAATTAAAAGGAACCATGATTTTTTCGTAACTTTCTAAAATATATCAGTTTTCTGGCTTTTATTTTCTGGTTTTGAG
>JAESQZ010000224.1 GCA_016764955.1 Deltaproteobacteria bacterium
AGTATGAATAAAATTTTCCCATCAGCAAACGAAGCTATCAAAGACATGCAAGATGGCTGAACTTTAATGTCCGGCGGCTTTGGCCTTTGCGGCAACCCTGAAAACCTAATCAAAGCCATCGCAGATGCTGGCATCAAAAATATCAGCTTAATCAGCAATAACTGCGGCACCACAGAACTTGGCCTCGGGCTCTTACTTCAAAACAAGCAAATCAAAAAAATCATAGCAAGCTATGTCGGTGAAAATGCTGAATTCGAAAAGCAGCTTTTAAACGGCGATATCGAAGTCGAGCTAAATCCCCAAGGCACTTTAGCCGAACGCATACGAGCAGCAGGTGCCGGAATCCCGGCTTTTTACACGCCCACTGGTGTCGGCACCCAGGTTGCTGAGAATAAAGAAACTCGCGAGTTCGATGGTCGCAAGTATCTCTTGGAAAAAGCACTGGGCGCAGACTTTGCCATTATTAAAGCCTACAAATCAGATCCTTTTGGCAACTTGATATTTAGAAAAACAGCGCGCAACTTTAACCCCATGATGTGCATGGCAGCCAAGACAACAATTGTCGAAGTCGAAGAGCTCGTTGAACTAGGAGATCTTGACCCTGATCAGGTTCATATTCCTGGCATTTATATTAATCGAATCATCGCAGGACAGCATTATGACAAATGGATCGAACAACGTACGCTTCGAAATCGCTAAGCGCATAGCCCAAGAGCTTGAAAACGGCTTTGTCGTAAACTTAGGCATCGGCATGCCAACTTTGGTTGCCAACTATATCCCTGAGAATATCAACGTCTTTATGCAAAGCGAAAACGGTTTGCTTGGCATGGGGCCATTTCCTTATGAAGGCGAAGAAGATCCCGATTTAATAAACGCTGGCAAGCAGACCGTCACAGCATTGCCAGGTGCGTCGTATTTCTCATCAGCTGATTCTTTTGCGATGATCCGCGGTGGTCATGTTGATTTAACTGTCTTAGGTGCCATGCAAGTCTCTGAAAAAGGAGATATCGCGAACTGGATGATTCCAGGCAAAATGATCAAAGGTATGGGCGGCGCGATGGACTTAGTCGCCGGTGCCCGCAAAGTCATCGTCGCCATGGAGCACACGAATAAAAAAGGCGAGCCTAAAATCTTAAAACAATGCTCGCTACCCCTCACCGGCCAAGCTTGCATCGACATGATCGTCACTGACTTGGCTGTGTTTGAAGTCGAGCGCGGCAAGGGCCTGAAGCTTGTTGAACTAATGCCTGGTGCAAAGTTAGAAGAAGTTAAAACTAAGACAGAAGCGGCTTTTAGCTAATTTATTTTTGCCCACGAATGTGGGCTTAGGTGCCACAGCCCAGGGTAGAGTTGGCGAGCTTGCGAGCCAACGGCGCCCTGGGATCCACGCCCCCACCCATCCCACACCATCGCCAGATTCATACGAAGTCACTATAAACCTGGCGGCAATGCGAGGCGGGTGCTTTGACATAAACCCAGCCCTAACAGGCTGGGCTGTGGCACCTAAGCCCACATTCGTGGGCGAAAACAAATCAGCCACGATAATATCCTCATGCGTCATTCGCCCGATAGCAATCCACAGAAACTCTATTCTATAATGCTCTTAAATTAGCAAAGCCGCGTTCCCCTCGAACGACAATTTTTGGGGAATGCGGCAGCCATTCTACAGGCCGAGAATCACATAAACTCTCGGCCGCTAAGCGTCAATCGGATTGGCGAGGAGAGTTATGTCTAAAGTTTTATTGTCGAAGAGAGCTAGGGCTGTTTTGGGGTGGGTGAGGGAGTCCTGTCACCCCGTACTTGATGCGGGGTCCAGTGCTGGATCCCGGCTCGGAGGCCGGGATGACAACGCTACGCTGCCCATTCGCCAGAAAACATTGGCTGACTTATTGGGCTGTTCACGACGGAGTATTTATCGGGCGCTTAAAGAGCTTAAAGCGCAAGGATATTTGGTTGAGACGGGTAAGCGGAAGAATAGATGCAAGGTTTACCAGATTTGTTCAGCCGCGTTACCTGGGCCTTGCGAGCTAAAGCTCGCTGCAACCCAGGCTACCTCACTTATCGCCCTACGGGCTTCAGAAGAATTGCCAGAGGCACCGAAGGTGTCTCAAGAGTCGGCAGCCTGGACAAAGGAAGGCCGTAGGTCTGACGCAGGTCCAGGTGAGGTCAGACTCTGTGAACAAGCCAAATTTTACCTCGATAATTGCCAGACTGTATTCAAATATAATTTTCTAAACTGGCCAGATTGGGAAAAGTTCTTCCCTGAAGCAACTCACAGAATCCGCCACGTTGAACACCAAACCAAATTTTGGCGCCTCATGTTCGATAATCCAGACTCAACCCTATTTGGGGTATCGTATCCTAAAGAGCCTCCCAAAGAGAACCTAGAACACCGCATGCGCACACGCCCGGCCTATCGGTCGTTGAGGTGACTAACCCATATTCTCCACAATAGCCTCAGCGAATTCAGAGCATTTGAGCAAGTGCGCATTGTCCATGAGGCGGTGGAAATCATAGGTCACGCGTTTTTGGCCAATGGCGCCGTTTATGCCCTTGATAATCAAGTCAGCAGCTTCAGTCCAACCCATGAAGCGCAGCATCATTTCACCAGACAAGATTACCGAACCTGGGTTTACTTTATCCATACTGGCGTATTTAGGCGCAGTGCCATGAGTAGCCTCGAAAATTGCGTGGCCAGTATCATAGTTAATATTGCCGCCGGGAGCAATGCCAATGCCGCCGACTTGAGCTGCCAAAGCGTCACTCAAGTAATCGCCGTTTAAGTTCATGGTCGCGATGACATCAAACTCTTTGGGCCTGAGCAAAACTTGCTGCAAGGCGTTATCAGCAATGGCGTCTTTAATAAGCAATTTATTCAAGTGAGCTGGTGTCAAAGTCGCCCAAACTTGGCTTATCTCATCGACAATAGCCCGTTGCTGTGGCTCAGTCATTAAGTCAAAACCTGATTCTAGCTTACGTGGGTCTTTCGTTGGGTCGTTTAAAATCCAAGTTTCACGCTCGGTGACGATTTTGTCTCGATAATCGCGCTTTGCTAAAGCATAACCCCAATCTCTAAAGCCACCTTCGGTGAACTTCATGATGTTGCCTTTATGCACAAAGCATACGCTTTTGCGATTTTCTTGCAGGGCATAATCGATGGCGCTTTTGACCAAGCGCTCGGTGCCTTGTTGAGAAATTGGCTTGATTCCAATGGCGCTGGTCTCTGGAAATCGGATCTTTTTGACACCCATTTCAGTTTGCAAAAATTTGATCACTTTTCGAGCTTCTGGGCTTTGAGCGGCGTACTCGATGCCGGCTTAAATATCTTCGCTGTTTTCACGGAAGATAACCATGTCGATGTTTTCTGGGTGCTTAACAGGGGAGGGCACGCCTTTAAACCAACGTACTGGTCTTAGGCAAACATATAAATCTAAGATTTGTCTCAAAGCGACATTGAGTGATCTAATACCGCCGCCAACTGGTGTGGTGAGTGGGCCTTTAATGCCAACTTTGTATTTTTTAAAAGCTTCTAAAGTTTCATCGGGTAACCAGTTGCCAGATTTTTTGAAAGACTTCTCGCCAGCCAAAACTTCGAGCCATTCGATCTTTTTAGCGCCTTTGTAGGCTTTTTCGACTGCAGCGTCGAAAACGTGTCTACTTGCTTTCCAAATATCTGGGCCAGTTCCATCGCCTTCGATAAAAGGCACTACTCGTGTTTCAGTCATAAACAAATCTCCTAAAGTAAGAAAAGCGGCATCAAAGCTTGTGATTCACCCTGATGCTCCATCAAATATTCGATCGTTGCAAAAGGGTTTAGGCTTAAATTGGGCCAGTTAAAACCGGTTGGGTTATAGACAATCAAATCATAGGGTGTGCTGTCTTCAATGCCTACGCGCCTTTTAATTGATTTGAGAGCTTGTGGAAAACCACCCATCCGATGAACCAGTTCGTTTTTGAGGGCTTGCGTGCCGGTCCATACCCGGCCTTCTGCTACTTGAGACACATGCTCTAACGGAATATCTTGGCCATCTGCTACTGCTTTTTTGAAGCGCGCATATTTATAGTCGACTAAGTGCTGGCCACGTTTGAGCTCTGCTTCGTTGAGAGGCCTGAAAAAGCTTGGGCCAACAAGCTCGGTTTTTTTAAGCTCTTGGCTGTTAACACCATATTTATCAAGCAGCTCACGTCCAGAGAATGTCAGTGAAAATACCCCAATAGAGCCTGTGAGTGTTGAAGGCTCAGCCCATATTTCATCTGTGGCCGCCGCTGCGAAATAGCCCCCAGAAGCTGCAACATCTGCCATTGAGGTGACAATTGGTTTTTTCTCTCGAGCTTTCATGAGAGCTTGATAGATTTGCTCAGAACCAAAAGCATCTCCACCGGGGGAATTGACTCTTAAAATAATGCCTTTTGTATGAGGATCTTTGCTGGCAATTTCGACAGCTCGCACGATGTCATCTGCACCAGTTAGTGCTTTTGGGAAAAACACAGAAGGATTTGCATGGCCTCGAATAATTTGGCCATGAATTGGGATAACCGCAATTCGATCCAAAGTTCCCCAGCGCTTAATTTTGCGACGCTGGCCAAAATAATTGACAAAGCGATTTTTAGATTCAGGAATTTCATCTTTTTGCATGACGCCATCTACAAGGCCAAAAACTTCTGCTTCTGGAGGTGTGAGCCGGCCTAGGTCGAGTTGCTTTTTGACTTCTTGACTAGGGCGTTCTGTTTTAGCGCTAAGCGCTTGCACAAACTCCTCGTAGCGCTCATCAAGAATGGCTTTGGTGACTTCAATTTCGCGTTCATTAGGCCCGCTTGCGGTGAAGAATCTTGGGGCGTTTTTGTATTTGCCGGCCACAATCGCTTGGGCTTTAATCCCGAGCTCATTAAGGCCATCTTTTAGATGGATCATGGTTTTTCGGAAGTCATCAAATTGAAGATTAGCTGCAGGGTTTAGATAAATTTTGCTAGCAGCTGAGGCAACATAGTAATCAACCGATTTGGCATTGTTTAAATAGACGATAACTTGTTTGCCGCTGTTTTTGAGCGCCAGCACGCTATCTCTGAGTTCTTCGGCACGGCCAAAGCCTAGGTTCAAAGATTGTAAGTGAATGACAACGCCTTCGACTGACTCATCTTTAGCGAGCTCATCGAGGGATGCCAAAAAAGAAAGCGGGGAGACCCGCTTTTGGAATAAGTACGCGCTTAAGCTACGAAACTCCTGGTTGAGGGTGCCAGAGGGGTTAATCTCTACTTGAACCCACTGTTTTGCAGCTGGCCTTAAGCTGCCAGAGCTTTCCCCACTGATTTTAAAGCGTGCACCTGTATAGTCGTTTCCGCCGAGAGGGCCAAAACCAAAATGATCAAAGTTCATGTCAATGCCAAAAAAGAATAGGGGATTCTTTTGTATGACTACCTGGGCACTAATAGAGCCTTCTTCGAGATCAAATCTTATACCGGTAATGGGTGATACATCATAGCCGGCATTCCAAGTGTCTCCGTTAGGCCAAAAGCGTGTTTCAGCAAAGAGCGTGATTTCGTCGAGATAAGGCCTAAAGGCAACGCCAACTTGGAACTCATAAGGTGAGTTAAAGTCTCCGTAGACCTGTTTCGCAGTAGCACCCCAAGATAACCATTGAATTGGATAGTGCTGAATACCAAAACCAAATAAAAATGGATCAGCGTTTCCCATAGCGTAACGACGCTGCTTTTCCATCCAAAGGCCCATGGAGAATACACGGCCAAAGCGATAAGCGAGGCTGAACTGCCCATTCACTAAGCCCTTGTCTGTGTCTGTTTGATCCTTTGGGAATGCCAAGTGCATACCAAGGCCGACATCAAAACCCTCGAATAGATTAAAAACACCAGCAATAGCACCTTGATGCCAATTAACCGGA
>JAESQZ010000225.1 GCA_016764955.1 Deltaproteobacteria bacterium
AACCTATAGCGTACCATTAGAAAAACTATCAAAACAGTTCAATGTTCGCTTCTACGAAGACAACGAGTTGAATCTTGTCCCAAAGGCTGACTTCTATTTTCAACTCTTCTTTGGAGGTCGAAATATCAAGACCTATGATAGCAACACACGTAGCTCTTTTGAAAATCTAATCTTCTGCACCGATAAAACAGTGACTTTCATCTCCGATACGATGCACGGAACCACTCTTGATGAGGTAATAGGCCCTGATTTTCGATTTTATTTTCAACCACCAGGCATCGGGCCTAGCCGTTCAGGAATCTTGGACTCGACCGATCTTGATGAAGTGAAATCACTCACTACAAAAGAACAAATAAAATTCGCCGCCTCACTTTTTTCACAGCCAGAGTTCAAAAATCTAATTCTTGGTAAAGAAATTTACCAAGTGATCAAGCGAAGCTTTGTGTATGGTGTACATAACGAAACTTTCGACGTTAGTTTAATCGGCCAAACCGAAGATTTCCTCAAAGCACTTGAAGAATATAGCAGCGGCTCTGCGGTTTTCGTATTTACACCCCAGAAAATTGAAAAGCTAAAAGAAGTGTTGCCCAAATTTGGAAGACTATTGACTGTCGGCGACCTCAAAACACTTAAAAAAATTGAAAAGAAGCTATATCTATTACAGCTCCCTCCCCTAACAAATTTGCAATTTACCGCTTTGCTTGCAATAGCTGACATCCCTGTATTACTCGAAGGAAACAATGCCATTAGTCAGGCTATACGACTTCATAAAGACTTCTTAGTCATGAGAAGTCTTTGGAATGCTCCTCAAATTAAAGATCTCATTTCAATCGATAGCGACTTGGGCGGGCCATGGATCTACCCTGGGGTCTATAACTTAGATCAACTTTCTAAGCCCTATTTCAGCTCCTATTTTCATCGCTACATTTCAACTACCTGGCAACAAAGATTCTTTGAACGTTACGCACTCTCTGCCCAGATTCCTGATTTTGTAGACAAGTTGTACGAAGTAATCAAACTCTCGGAGCTACTCGAAGATCCAACCCTACCAAGAGCTAATTTAGCCGATGTCATAGACCGAATTAAGGATCCTTATCTGAAATACTCACTCTCCCTGGCAGCACTTCAGAATCATGAGATTTCAAGCAATCAGCTAAAGAAAATCCAACAACAACTATCTGACAACTCTCGAAAAAACGCTCCCACTGGCTATCCAAAACCCGATTACAGTCATATTTGAGGACGATGTCTTACTACCTGAAGACCTGTCAGAGAGGGTCTATGCAATTGTGACCACTGCTCCAAAAAACTGGGATATCATCTATCTAGGCTGCAGTGAAAATATATATGCTGATTCCGCAGGAAAGGTTTCGACAGTTTCTTCTGACCGTTTTAACTTTAACCTATGTCCCTCAAATATTCTTGAAGCCCTGGAAAGCCCTCAGATCAAGAAAATAACATCTGACCGATGTATCGCTGGAACTTGGGCCTTTATACTAAACTCTCGCAGCGCACAAAAACTACTAACGATACTCCGCTCTCAAAAAATAGATCGACCTATCGACAATCAGCTTTCTGGACTTGTGGGATCTAAGCAAATTAATGCCTACTGTGCATCTCCCCCTATCGTTACCCCGAACCAGCAGCTTGATCTACGATTCGTTAATCTCTCGTTTAATTCTAGCTAATAGAGTTGCACCTAGGCTCATTTCTTTGCAAACATTGCGCTTGCAATGATAACCGATTTATTTGCAGCCCGATCTCAAATGGCCATGTCTTTGGGATTTCATATTATTTTCGCGATCATTGGCATTGGTATGCCGTTGTTGATGATCATCTCAGAAGCACTTTATCTTAAAACCAAAGACCAAACCTATCTCAAGCTAGCCAAAAAATGGGCCCAGGGTACCGCTATTTTATTCGTAGTCGGCGCTGTATCCGGCACAGCTCTTTCTTTCGAACTAGGCCTCTTATGGCCTAATTTCATGAAATTTGCAGGACCCATTATTGGTATGCCTTTCTCACTCGAAGGCTTTGCATTCTTCTTAGAAGCTATCTTTTTAGGCATCTATTTTTATGGTTGGGATCGCGTCTCCCCAGGGGCACATTGGTTTGCTGGGCTCATGGTGTTTATTTTTGGCACAGCCTCAGCTGTTTTTGTTATCTGCGCCAACGCTTGGATGAATTCTCCTGCAGGATTTACGCTCGAAAATGGCGTGATCACCCACTTTGATCCCTTTGAAGCCATGTTCAACCCAGCAGCCTTCACGGAAACTCTTCATATGACCTTGGCCGCTTATGTATCGGTTGGCTTTGCCGCCGCTGGTGTTCATGCTTTAAAGCTATTGAAACAACCTGGCTCCCGCTTTCATCAAAAAGGCCTTTTGATTGCTTTCTGGGTAGGCGCTTGTGTGATCCCGCTTCAGCTATTTAGCGGGCATTTAAGCGCAGCACATGTCGCGGAGCATCAACCCATCAAACTAGCAGCCATGGAAGGCTTATGGGAAACAACGGCAGGCGCCCCGTTAACAATTTTCGGGTGGCCTAACGCCAAATTAGAAAAAACAGAATATGGCATTGAAATTCCCTACATGCTTAGCATCTTAGCCTATCGGGACCCTCACGCCGTGGTACGAGGACTCAAAAGTTTCCCCAAAGAAAACTTACCCCCCATATGGCCCGTTCACGTCGCCTTTCAGATTATGATCTTCGCAGGCACGGCAATGCTTGGCGCTGCGTTTTTGGGTGCCTTATTACTCTATCGACGGCGAGGCGGATTTTGGAAGCGGCGATTTTTGAAGTTACTCGTACTATGTTCGCCTCTTGGGTTCATCGCCGTGGAAACTGGCTGGATGGTCACTGAAATTGGCAGGCAGCCTTGGGTTATCTACAACATCATGCGCACCAAAGATGCTGTTACCCCCATGCCCCATCTGTTTGTTCCCTTTTTGCTTTTCTCAGCTCTCTACTTTTTTCTGGGAATCGTCGTGGTTTATTTATTAAGAAAGAGGGTCTTCAATGATGTGGATGGCTGAGTACTATGTGGCAGCTGTCATGCTGCTAGCCTTATGCGTGTATTTACTCACTGGGGGAGCTGATTTCGGGAGCGGAATCCTAGACCTCTTATGTGCAGGCCCAAGAGCTTCTAAGCAGCGACAACTAATTTCTAAAACCTTGGCTCCTGTTTGGGAAGCCAATCATGTGTGGTTGATTTTAATTATTATTCTGCTTTTCGTCTGCTTTCCAAGCGTGTTTTCAACAGTAAGCATTGTTCTACATATTCCCATCACCATCATGCTTGTTGGAATTACTTTGAGAGGAGCAGCCTTTATATTTAGAACCCATGACTTAGATACCACTCATGTCCAAAGACGTTGGAATCTCCTCTTTGCTATTGGCAGCATCATAACGCCTTTTATGCTTGGGGTTTGTTTAGGCGCTGTCGCTTCGGGCAATCTTCCTACTGAACCGTATTTAGGCGGTTCTTTTTATGATTATTTTATTGGCCCATGGCTACAACGATTTCCAATGATGATCGGCTCGTTAACGCTCTTGTTATGTGCATTTTTATCGTCACTCTATCTAACCCCTCGAGCTCACAACGAAGAACTCAAACAAGACTTTAGACATCGCGCATTTGGGTTTGCAATTCTAATTGCTTTGGCTGCATTCATAACGCTTTACACCGCAAAGAGTGATGCGCCGCTTATTTATAACCAACTTCTCTATCAAACCTGGTCATTAGGCTTTCAAGTCGTCATGGCATTCATAGCTGTTTCTGTCTTTATCGCATTGTTCTTAAAACAAGATCTCTTAGCTAAACTCACCGGAATGGCGCAAGCAGTTTGTATGATAAGCGGCTGGGCTTTAGCCCAATTCCCTTACCTAATCGTTGACAGCCACACAATTTTACAAAGCGCTGCATCACCTAGCATTCTTATTCCTGTGCTTATCAC
>JAESQZ010000226.1 GCA_016764955.1 Deltaproteobacteria bacterium
TCAGCTTGGCTAGCAGTGCGGGATACACCTAGTATTTTGTAGTAATCTTGAAACTTAACGCTCATAGCTTGGGCTATGTATAGCGAAATGTCCTAAGAAAACCAGCCCCCTAGCAATTTGACTATTTGGATACACAGGGTGGATGCAAATGTTCTACTAGAACCCTTCTCCAGTTTGCATCGCCAGTAAAACGATTCTGGTTAGCCTCCAACTGGTTAGCCCGATAACCCCAGCCCATTCTTCGATATTGCTCAACAAGATAGTGAAGGCCTCTTGCGCCAGTTCCTACCAGCCACTCAAGCCCGTTTGCCTGTTGCTGCATATCTTGATTAAAAGCATTAATTACATGCTGCATGACATATTGACCTTGCAACAACTGGACAATCAAAGTATCTCGCACAAGCAGGTCTGCTTCTTGCCTAATGCGAGTCAGGAGCTCTTGTTGTGCCGGCTCTAGTATTAATTCAAAGCGCTGCTCTGGATTCAGAATCATTGTTCGAAATGCCTCCAGGTTTGGGGTTCTTGCCTCTTCAAGGTCACGAATGGTTCTGCGAATAATATTCTCGCACCTGGCATTGGCATAATGCTCAGCCACTTGGTAATTACCTGCTTCAGCATAAAGTTCGTACAACTGAAGTGCATACCATTCTGCTTCTCCAAAGGCACTTCGATGAACAGCATCATCATACTGGTCAGTTATGTTTTCAATAGCTGCAGGTAACAGACCCAAAGCGATTTCTTCAGGAAAAACTAAGGGCGGACCTTCCAGATCTTCAAGCCCCAGGAATGCTGGAGTAATTGGAGTAGCTGGGGTTTCATCACCATCTACTGACGGAATAGCTAATGCCTGAACAGACAGCATTGTAAACAATGAACAAAAAAATATTTTCATATTTAAACCCTTGAATATTTGAAGATTTTACGGAAAGTCCCGCTGCTTCACTTCAGTCACATAGGCCTCGCAAGCCTGCTGAATAAGTGCGGCGCCATTTAAATATTGCTTCACAAAGCTGGGCTTGAATTCAGGGTTTAAGCCCAGCAAATCATACAACACTAAAACTTGGCCATCGCACTGAGGCCCAGCACCGATTCCAATTGTGGGTATCATAAGCGTTTTGGTTATTTGTTTAGCCAACTCATCTGGCACGCACTCTAAAACAATTGCATAAGCGCCAGCTTTTTCTAACATAAGCGCGTCTTCTGATATGCGCTTTGCAGCGTCTTCTGTTCTGCCTTGTTTACGAAAGCCCGAAAGCGCATGCACACTTTGAGGTGTTAGCCCTAAATGACCCGTCACGGGGATACCTGATTCAGTCAAAGCTTTGACTGTTGAAACAATATTTCGACCGCCTTCGAGTTTGACCGAATGCGCCCCTGTTTTTAAAAGCTTCGAGGCGTTCAGCATGGCTTCTTTAATATCATGCTGATAGGTCATAAACGGCATATCGGCGACTATGTGCGCCCGCTTTGCGCCCCTCGCAACAGCTCGCGTGTGATAAGCCATATCATCGAGTGAAACACTAAGCGTGTTTGGCTCGCCTTGAATAACCATTCCTAGAGAGTCTCCAACCAAAATCATGTCGACACCAGCTTGATCGACTATTTTGGCAAAAGTCGCATCGTAAGCCGTCAGCATCGTGATTTTCTCAGACTTTTCTTTCTTTTCTTGGAGATCTAGAATAGAAATATTCTTCATAATGAGCTGGTGCCTATCATGAAAGAACTTGAATCACTACGCCAAGAGATTGATCAAATTGACTCGGACATTTTAAAGCTATCTAAAAAGCGTTTTGACATGGCTAAAAAGATAGGTTTAATCAAAGCCAAGTCCAAACAACCTACTCGTGACTTTGAACGCGAAAAACAATGCCTAGAGCAAGCCAAACAAAGCGCTAAACAACTCAAGTTATCAAAAAACTTTGCACAGTCGGTTTTAAAATCACTCATTCATGAATCACTTGTATGCCAAGAAAAAGATCGTATTGCCCAAAATGCTGACAGCAACCAATCTCGTGCTCTAATTATTGGTGGCGCCGGGCAAATGGGACATTGGTTCGCGCAGTTTTTATCTTCTCAAGGCTTTTTTGTCGAGATTGCCGATAAAGCTTCCAGCAAACAAGACTTCCCGAATGTTTATCCATGGCAAAACCAAAAGCTTGAACATGATGTGATTATCGTCGCAACGCCGTTATCTGTTACTCAAGGCGTGCTGTCAGAACTGGCGAAGGCAAAGCCAACAGGCCTTGTTATCGATATTGCTTCACTTAAAGAACCCGTTCGAAAAGGCCTTAACGAACTTAAAGATGCTGGCGCCAAAGTCGCTTCTTTGCATCCTATGTTTGGGCCTGACACAGAGCTCTTATCTGGCAAGCATGTGATTTTGGTCGATTTAGGCAATAGCCAAGCCAATCAAGAAGCCGTTGCACTATTCGAACCCACAATGGCCAAAATCACGTCAATGAGCATTGATGAGCATGATAAAATTGCGTCTATTTTGCTGGGCTTATCTCACGCGATTAATATCGCTTTTTTCACAACGCTAGAACGTTCTGGTGAATCTACTGAAACGCTTTTAGCGCTCTCGAGCACCACTTTTAATGACCAACTTGAAGTAGCTTCACGTGTTGCTAACGAAAACCCAGCGCTCTACTATGAAATACAGGCTTTAAATCCGCACAATAAAAAGTCTTTATCTCTTTTGCTAAAATCAATCGACGATATTAATAATCTGGTTCACAGCGAAGATAAAGATGCTTTTGTGAACTTAATGCTTAAAGGCCGAGAGTACTTAAACTCTGCTCCATAAAATACTCGCTGCTAGCCACTCGGAGAAGACATTGCATAAAGCATGATAAGTGATGGCGCCCACGAGAGAGCCCTGCCCTCGATAGGCTAGCCAAGAAAATAATAGTCCTGGGAAAAATGGCAAAAGCCTAGCTGGAGAGTAGTCGCCAACGAAATGGCCGAGGGCGAATAGGAAGTTGATGCCTATAACCGCTAATAAGCTCACCCCTAGGCGGCCTTGCAAAAAGCCTCGATAAAAAACTTCCTCAGGCCATGCGATCACAAATATATTAACACTCAAGCTCCAAAGCAGCGACAACGAAAAATCTGGCCTAAAATAAAGCTCATAGCCAGTGCTTGTTGCCCATGATTTTTGAACTAGCCAAAGGCCTAGTGCATAAATTGGAAACGTGATCAAGCTAAGCCAAAGCACGCGTGATAAATCGCGTTTAATCAACGTTTTATTAACAACAGATTCGTAACCTAAGCAAGTTGGAATGCCTAGTTGATAAATAAACGCTGCAGCGAAAGCGAGGTCGACACTGATGGGTTTTAAGATGGCAAGTAGGGCCAGGAGTAAAAGGGCCCAAAATAGAGGCTTGTCATGCCAATATGTCATCCCGGCCCCCGGATCGAGTCCGGGGCAGGCTTTGAGCCGGGATCCAGCAAGGGCGAAAGTTTTCATATCTACCTGCTAAACACCCACTGGACCCCGGGTCAAGCCCGGGGTGACGATGCGAAGGCCGGGGTGACGATGCGAAGGCCAGGGTGACGATGCGAAAAGGCCAGGGTGACAATCCTACTTAAAATCACCAGCTTTGACTTCTGCCAACCCAACGGGTGCTACGTATTTTTTCAAAGCTGCATGAACATCAGCCACGTTAAGTTTATCAAGATTATCCAGTAATTTAGCCTGGAACTCAAAGCGACGATCCAGCTCTAAATAGGTTGTCAAAACCGACACCACATAGCCATCATTCGCCCAAAGGTTTTCCATAGTTGACCGAATGCTTTTTTTACTTTCTTTCAACTCTTCTTCTGTAATGCCTTTTTTCAGCCACTTCTCGTACTCGTCTTTGAGCGCATGTAAAGCTTTATCGGCGTTGTCTGTTGCTGCCATCGCATACATTCCTAGAGTTGCGTTTGGCACAAGCCTGCTTGCTTCCATCCAGGAGCCTGCCCCATAAGAAAGGCCGCCTTTTTCACGCAAGCGATTCCAAATACGTGACTTCATGCTTTCGCCAAGCACATAAGAAGCCATCTTCATCGCTGGGTAGTCTTTTTCTGTATCTTGCAACGGAAAGGCCGTGCCCATTGCTAACAAAGCCATTTGTTTGTCTGGCGTTTTAATTATTTTAAGCTCGGACTTAATAGACTTATAAGGCCTCGTGATACGCTCATAAGGCTTTTTCGACTTCCACTTCCCAAAGTGCTTATTGATTTCAGACTTAATCTTATCAGATTCAAAAGAACCAATCATCGCAAACTCTAAGTTATTAGCGCCATAGAACTCTTCATAGATTTTCTTCAAGTCCGAAAGTTTCATGGTTTTGAGCTTCTCAATGCGCTCTTTCACCGTTGGCACGTAATGAATACTGTCTTTAGACCATGGGCTTTGCAAGCGCTCAAGTTCAGTAAAGCCAAGGGTTCTTGGGTCCACCAAAGCTTCCTCGAGTTCTGTCAGCTCTTTCTTACGAATAATTTCGAACTCAGCTTCGCTTAACCTTGGTGTTTTCATGACTTCAGCCAAAAGCTGAATCATAGCAATAATATTTTTTCGATCACTGGTGATATCGACGACGGTCTTACCAGGAGCCCCGCCCATCGCCAGCTTCGACTGAAGCTTATCAAGCTCATCTTGGATTTCTTGGAAGTTCTTCTTCTCAGTGCCGCGCATCATGAGTTGCGGCAGCATCGACAAGGCTTCTTGCCTGCCAACTAAATCATCTGCTGTTCCATAACGGAAAATCAGGTTAGCCCTTACCAAGTCTCCCCGTGTCTGCTTAGGCAACAGTGCTGCTTTAATATTGTTATCGAATATCAAGCGCTGTGTGCTTTTATCTATATTGGCCGCTGTCGCCTCGAAATCCTCTCCTTGCGTCAGTGTTTCTTTGCTTACATAAGACTCAAGCATTTTGGAAACTTCAGGTGTCTCTGGAATCTTAGCTCGGTCTGCTTTAGCAGTCGGCTCAAAGATACCTGCTGTTCGATTGCTCTCGACCAAATAATGCTTCGCCGCTTTTTGCACATCAGCGAGCGTGACTTTCTTAATTTGATCGCGCTTCCAGAAGTAAAGCCTATAATCGCCTTGCGATATAGACTCACTCAATTGCAAAGCCAATTTCTTACTGTCACTTGCTGTTATTTTATAATTTTTCAAAAGCCTTGCTTTGGCACGCTCAACACCCTTGGCTGTAATAGCCTTAGATTGATTGTTTTCAATATCAGCAATCAAGTCATCTTTAAGTTGGTAAACTTGATCATCTTTGACAGGCTGTGCCAGCACTAAAAGTGCACCTGGCTCTGCTAAAGCATAAGCTACCCCAAACAAATCAGACGCTTTACCGGTTTTAACCAATTGGTCATACAAAAAGCCGCCTGGTTCTTGAGTCAACACGTCGATTAACACACGCACTGCTGCAAACTCTTCATGGGAAGCCGCTGGCACATGATATAAGACTCCCGCTGCCGGCACTTCACCTGCACGCATGAGCCTAACAAATCGCGAGCCATCTTGCGTTGGTTCTTCGGTATAAGTGCCATCTAACACACGCGTCGGCTTAGGCAGTTTTCCAAAATACTTTTGAATTAGCTTAAGCGCTTCTGAATTTTCGAATTTACCAGAAACCAATAAAACGGCATTATCTGGCTGGTAGTGATGCTTATAAAAAGCCTGGAGATTCTTAATGGGCACCCGCTCAATATCGCTGCGATTTCCTATCGTCGTTTTGCCATAGTTATGCCATTGGAATGCCACATTCATCATCTGATCATGCAAAACATGAACGGGGTCGTTTTCACCCATTTCAAATTCGTTTCGAACCACGGTCATCTCGGAATCTAAATCTTCTCGCCGAATCCAAGCATTCACCATGCGGTCAGCTTCGAACTCTAAGCCAAACTCAAGATTCTCATCGCTGGCCGGCATAGTCTCAAAGTAGTTGGTGCGATCAAACCATGTGGTTGCATTCAAAAAGGCCCCTCTTTCCTGCAAGGCGCCTTTGCTATCCGGATATTTTGGCGTGCCTTTAAAGAGCATGTGCTCTAATAAATGCGCCATACCGGCCTCACCTCGGCCTTCATGCCTGGAACCCACTAAATAGGTCACATTGACTGTCACAGTTGATTGCGACTGGTCTGGAAAAAGCAATACTTTCAGGCCATTATCCAGTTTGTACTCTGAGATGCCTTCGATTTCACGAATGAGTTTTAGGTCCGTATTCATTGCCTTGCACCCTATCAGCAAGAGCAGAAAAAGAAATGCGTTTTTCATGGGGCATAGCTTAAAACAAGCTCTTAAAACTGGCTAGGACAAACAGCGGCTCAAACCCAATGAGCGAATTAATTTATGTGCTTTTGCATCAAAAGTCACCCATATACCAGAAGTATGTTTAGCCACAGCAACATAGGCGGCATCATACCCAGAAAGGCCCATAGCCTGGTACTCACAAATAGACAAATGCATGTCTTGAGTCATCAAAAAACGTTTCATCCCCAAATGAAGCGTTTTCTCATAAAGACGTTTTTGAGAGCTATTAAGGGGCCCTAAAACACGATTTAGCACATGCGCTAACTCAAAATAAAACAATTCTGGCACACAAAATCTCTGAGGATGCGACATGATTTGCGAGAGAATTTCTAATGCTTCCTCTCGACCTTTTTCTTCAACAAACCATTTGATCGCGATCGACGCATCAATGACTTCAGCCATATCGCAAGTCTCGCAATTCTTTAAGTGAGTCTCGATCTGATTTAGCACCAGAAATTCTAAATTCTTCTAGTAGCTTTTCCCTAGTTTCAAGCTCTTGAAAATCAACAAAGCGCTGCTTGAACAAATCGATCGGGATTAAAACCGCAACCGCCTTATGTGCCTTCTCAATCAAGATAGGCTGGTGCGAATCCTGCATAGCTTGCAAAACCTTTCCTAAATGTTGCCGAATCGTGAGCGCATTAACTGTCTTCATATGTGTATAGTAACATATGCAGCTAGTCAGCACAAGCGCTTTCGAGTAGCCCAGGCTCGAAATAGCCAATCTTGAGCGGCTTAAATCCCGAATTTCGCAAAGCGAACCCTAAATCGGTTCTGGCCTCTGGCGGTAGAAAACAGAGTGTTATATCACCGCCGCCAGCGCCGCTTGGTTTCGAAAAAGCGCCAAATTGCCGGCAGATTGCCCAAATCGCATGCTGTTCAGAACTCATCACTTGAATTTTAGCAGCCTGCGACAACTTGATCAAAACTTCACGATTGGCCTGAACCACTTCGGATAATAAAGCCCAAGTCGCTTCACCTGTATAAAACTCTTCCCAGGCGGGTGTAAGCGCACCAATATCAGCTATGAGCTGCTTATAATCATCTGGGTTCTGTTTCTGATAGTCTTGCAGCTTCTTAAGAAAAACTTCGGTCTTACTCGACTTGCCTGTAAAGACAGTCATAATAGTCTCTTGATTTAAGTTGGACCAAAGGGGCTCTATATCACCACCCTTTGCAAATCGAACAAGCCCACCTTGATAGCAAGTCGCGACATCAATTCCAGAGCCTAAACCACCTGCAAATCGCTGATGCCCTTCTAAAGCAATGCGAAAAGGATTAATCGAATCAATAAAGCCGGCCATACAAACAGCTGCTGCAGCAGAGGACCCTAAGCCCAGTTTATGCTCCCCCTCGTAAAGTGCGCTAGAGTCTATTTCAAAACGAGGCTCAACATCATGACCTGCAGATACAGCATCCCAAAGCTTAGACCTGTGAAGCTTATTGGAAGGTTTCAAGTAAACGCGCCGAGAAACCCCCATCGCCAAACCTGGGTAGCCTTCCAACACTGCATACTCGCCCGCTAACACCAATTTGCCTGGGCAACTAATCTCACCAATCATAAATCATACGCCCCTGGGCCTGGGCCAGCCAAGGTCACGTTTAAGACACCAGGTATTTCTTGGAGCTTTTTTTGCCACCAAGCAGCGTCTTTATTTAAACAAAGCACCTTAACTTGCGGGCCTGCGTCCAAAGTCAAGTAGCCTTCTAAACCTGTTCGCCTTAAGTCACGCACTTCGTTCATGACGGCTATTGTCGTTGGTTCAAAGTACCAAAAGCCGGGCTTAGCAGCCATTAAGCTCGCATGCATTTTAAGCGCTGAGTACTCAGTAAGTTCACCCAATTTTGAAAAGTCTGCTTGCTTAATAGCCTCAAGTGCATCGTCTAAATCTGCCTGATGACTTGAAAGCCAAGCTGAGTAATAAGGCGATGTTTTTGTGGTTAAGTTCATCGCTTCTCGAGAGCTCATGGGCTTTTTAACAGCGCTGCACTGCACGACTAAAAGTCTTAAGTCTAAACCATCAGTCGTCATCCCGGGCTTGACCCGGGATCCAGTCCCCTTGCCATATCCTGGACCCCGGCTCGGAGGCCGGGGTGACACTGGCTCAGCAAAGCCCTCCTGGCTCATTTTAACCAAGCCCGGAAAAATACTCCGCGCTGCCGATCCTGAGCCTTGCCTCGCCAACGCACTAAGTTCTCTAGGGGCTAAACCAAGTTCAAAAAAGCTATTCACCGCTTGTGCTAACGCTGCAAAACCAGACGCCGAAGACGCAAAGCCTGCCTCTGTTGGCACATGGTTTTTCGATAAGACATCGCAGTAAATATTTTTGCCAGATAGCTTGCGAGCTTTGTCTAAGAAATTTTTGACGCGCTCCAAACGCTCACCTGACTGTTCTTTGCCATCTAATAAAAAGCGATCTGCCTCAGCCTCGCGCAGCTGAGTCTGCGTGTAAAAAGCATCAAGCGTAAGTGACAAAGAACCAGTGGCTGGGAGGTTTTTCTCCGTATCAGCTTTGCCCCAGTATTTAATCAACGCGATATTACTGTGGGCAATAGCGCTAACGGATTTCATTGGAGGTGCCGATCGGATTTGAACCGACGTAAAACGGTTTTGCAGACCGCTCCCTAACCGCTCAGGCACAGCACCAAGAGCCTATAGCGATATGCCATATTGAACTTATGGGGTCAAGTTGGATTACTTTTGTCATGCTGGCGCAGGCCAGCATCTCGGTACATAGACCCTGGCCTTCGCCAGGGTGACTATCAGCTAGGTTTCAAGCTTAGCTTCTGCACAATATCGACATCTTCTGGGTCCATATTATGGCTATAAGCCACGGCATAAGTGCCTTTTAAGCCTGTTTTGGGGTCTGAAAGCGCAAAAAGAATCATTTCTTCATCCAAATCCGTTTCGCCTTCAAAGCGCACAACTTCATCCATACTCAAGTCATCAGCTTCAAATTTTTGCTGAGAAGGCGTCGCAATTAACTTGCCTTCTTTAGAACGAAAGTCCTCTGTATAACCTTTAGCTTCAAGGCGCTTAATAGCTTGGCTGAGAGTTTCTGCTTCACGCATAGGGCTAGTTTAGCATATCTTTAACCCGCAGCTGTAATATCCTACGCCCGAGCCATTCGTTCATCTCGGGCGTTACGAGCATATCAACTGGTTTATCTAAAATCGCTTGTTTTTCAGCCATGCCAAAGGCAATAAAATCCAGGCCCTGAGACAGCTTGCCTTTTAAGTGCCCGCCTTTAAGCTCTCGAAATTCATCAACTTTGGCGCCTTTAATGCAAAAAACAGGTTCTGGGTTGGATCGCCCATAAGGCGCTGCTTGAGCTAGCTGGCTCACCAATTTTTCTGACAGCTCATCCAAAGCAATTTCGCCATCATGATAAAGCACTGGCACTAGGTCTTCAGGTTTTAGCTTAGATTTCGCATAGTCTCTAAAGGCATCTTGAAATAAATCAAAGTCTTCTAAGTTCACATGCACGCCAACAGCATGTGCATGCCCTCCAAAGCCAATCATGGTTTCTTCGATACTCAACAAAGCTTCATGTAAATTAAAGCCGGGTATACTACGGCCAGAGCCTTTGCCATTTTCACCAACAACAATCGTTGGTTTGCCAGTTTTCTCAACCAAACGACTGGCCACAATGCCAACTACGCCCGGATGCCAAGACTCACGCCCAACAACAATTCCAAATGCGCTCTCATGTTCTGAAGAGCTCATGATCTCCTCGAGTGCCTCTTCGACAATCTGCTTTTCAAGCGCTCGTCTTGCTTGATTATTGGCGTCGAGCTCTTCGGCCATGAGCAATGCCGATGTATAGTCAGCACTGCGTAAGAGCTCTACAGCACTCATGGCATTCTCGAGTCTGCCTGCAGCGTTTATACGAGGCCCCAAGTGAAAGCCAAGAGTCCCAGAGCTTACTTTGTGCGGCGCTATTTTGGCAGCTTCTAAAAGCGCTTTGATACCAGGACGCAGTGCTTTTTTAACTATCTCCAGGCCCTTTTGAACAAAAACACGATTATCGTCGATTAAAGGCACAACATCAGCAACTGTTGCCAAAGCCACCAAGTCTAACCACTGGGTCAAGTTAGGCTCTTGGCGATTGTCAAAATAGCCTTGCTCTCTCAAGTGCTTTCGAAGCGCCATGCACATATTAAAGACCACGCCAGCTGCACATAAATGATGTGCTTGCCGAGTGCAGTCTTGGCGATGTGGATTAATCACCGCCACAGCTTCAGGCAAAGTCACAGGAACCGTGTGATGGTCAATCACCACCACTTCCATATTTTTAGAACGCGCAATTTCAACTTCTTCGTGCGCTGTCACGCCGCAATCAACCGTAATAATTAATCGGCAGCCTTTGGCTTCTAAGCGTTCTAATCCTGCTTTGCTTAAGCCGTAGCCTTCTGTGAGTCTATTCGGCAAAGTCACGGCTACTTGAGCGCCTAAGCTTTCCAAAAACTCAGACAAAATCACGCTGGAAGTCACACCGTCGACGTCATAATCACCAAAGATGCCGATTTTTTCGCCTTCTAAAACAGCTTTTTCTATACGCGCACAAGCTTCTTTCATGCCAGCCAACGCCATTGGATCTGGCAAATGCGTAAAGTCTGGTTTCAAATAACGCTGCGCTTGCTTTGAGTCTACAATGCCACGCGCGACTAAAATCCGAGCTAATATTCTTGGTAAATCTAAGTCGATAATTAATTTGTTAACTTGGTTTTGATCTATTTCTCGCTCAACCCAACGGCGCTTCTTCATGCTTCAACAACTTTCAACAACAACTTACCAACGGGACTTTGAATGTACTGAGAATAAATTTTCATATTGGGGCGCTATTAGAGCACAAAACAAAACTAAAACCAACGCCGAACCTGAGACTTATACTCTAAATATTCTGGCCCAAATTTCTTCTCTAAGTAAGACTCTTCTCGAGCTATTACAAATTTGGTAATTACAAACACAAAAATAACCGTCGTCAAAAGGCCCCACAAAGTGTTAGCTATCAAAGCAATTCCAATTAAAAACAAAGCAAAGCCCAAATAAATCGGATTTCTTGAATATCGATATGGACCAGTTTTGATAATCACAGAAGTTGGCTTCCAAGGTTTGATCTCAGTTTCGTTTACTTTAAAAAGCCATGCAGATTTAACAAATACAACAACTGCTAATAAGCAAACAGGAAGCCCAAATAACAGCGAATAACCTGGCGTTAAAAATGGCGCCGGGAAAAAATAGTCTAGAATTAAACCAAGAGCTAAAAGAAATAACGCAATCAACGGCGGCGGTATTCGCACACCTGCATTGTCAGCTATGTTATGATTTTGGGTTTTTTTATCCATAAGCCACAAGAGTATAGCAGCTAGACCCTGGCCTGCGCCAGGGTGACATCACAAACCTTTTTGGCGTTTAATTTGCGCGACTGCTCTCGGGTATTCGATATCCCAATCAGGGGAGCCTTCGCGGATATTCTTCAAGCGAGCGCGTGCTTCTTTATCGATTTCTTCTGGAATAGAAGCGTATTTATCGATTGCCTCGCGGATAACTTTTTTAAGCGCAGGGTCGTCTCCAAAGACTTCTTCGACGTTTTTAGAAGCAAGAAGAGCCTCTGAAAGCTGAGTCAAAACATAGTCCAGGGCTTCATCACCTACTTTGAAATTCTTGGATTCGGCCAAGCTTTGTTTCGCTTGCATAAAGCGCTCAGCACCTAGGCCGCGCCTAGCAAGCAGATCGCGCGCTTGTTCATTGATGCGCTCTTCCGCATCCAGGTATTCCACCATCACTGCAGCCAAATCAAGCTCTGCCTCTTCAGCTTTGCCATCTTCAATTTCAATAAGCTCAGCTGCGGTTAGCAGTCGGATGCTATCCTTAGCAATTTTAGGAATAATTTTACGATAGAGCCGCATGGCATGTTGCTTTAGTCTATATTATGCTAATTGTCAAGCGATTCATGCCTACATCACCAGTTTATCTGGCTCCTGGCCTGATATCAGTGAAGTATGCAGTTTATGAATTTTTTCCTCACAAGCTTGAGCCGCATCACCAGTAATAGGTAACCGAGTCAGCCGCACCCGGTTACCTAGCATCACACCCATTTGAAGAGTTTGCGGAGCCTCATCCCAAGCAACATGAAAGAGCACGCCTTTTCCTTGGCGCCCACCAGGAAACCACTGGGTTTCTCCAAAACCATGTTGCCGCGCAAATTGGGTTGCTGCCCCAATTGCCCGGTTCTGGTCTGCAAGAACCTGTGGATCGGTCACGAAACCAGCTTCTTCTGCACGCTCCTGATTCCAACTTCCATCTAAAAGACTCTGCCAATGGGTTTTCTCCGTCTTCAGCCTCTCAGCGGGACCTGCTTCCAAAAAATCGGTGATTGCTTGCGTATTCGTCAGACTCCTGGTGGATTGAATCTCATTCAACAAGCCCTGCATATTTCTAGGATAAGGATTATTTACATTCTGACGATCCAGATCAAAGAGTTCTGCTGCTCCAACAATTAAGTTGCCAAACTGCTCCATTGAATCGCCTTGATTAAATACAAATTCTTGCAAGCTATTGAAAAATTCGGGCTTCTTTTCCGCCACCAATCTCAACAAGTTCCCATCTTCAGCGCTCAAATGAACGCCGGAAAATTGAATCTGGCTAGCTAGGGCCTCCGCACGCCTCGAGACATCCACTGCCTGAAACAGACCTTTACACTGATTCAGCGGTTCAGCAGGAACTACTAAGCCTTGAAGCTCTGCCTTGAAAATCGAGAAGTCGTTGGCCTGAGCAGTGTCCAGCTTATAGATCCCGCTTAAAAACTCTGAAATTTTACCAGATGCCTCTGGATTGCTACGCGCTATGTCCATCAGAGCACCTGACTCTTCTGGGGTTACGTCCCTGCCAATATGCTCTGCGCGCTCTATCTGATCTGCAACTCTTGGAATCGCTGCCTGAGTCTTTGCAATCTGGTCAACTAGCTCCTGTTTTCTAAACCAAGCCTTAGCCAATTTTTCATCCAATGGCTTCAGATGGCTCTCTATAAGTTGTTTCTGCAACGATGGCGCAGATTCTGTATCCAGCCCTTCGAATTCACCATCCAAAACATCAAATCCAGCAGCCTCTGTTATTGGCTGGGAGTCTTCGCTTTTAGGAGTTTCCGAAACAGCTCCTCCCCCCGCCACTGGTGCCTTAACTCCATCCATACATTCCCCCCCTGATTTTAGGATATACCAAAAAGTGGTTGGGGAACTAGGATTCGAACCTAGATTGGTGGAATCAGAATCCACAGTCCTGCCATTGGACGATTCCCCACTAGCTTTTCATTAAAAGACCCATTATATTTGCGCAATGGGTTTTTTTGGACTTTTTAAAAAAGGCGGGCCCACACAAAAGCAAATTGATAAACAGGTTACCCGCCTGAAAGAGCAATATGCTAAGCCCGAATATCGCCAGATGGCAATGGACCAGCTCTTCAGCTGGGGTACTCACGAATGTTTGGTTGGCTTAATAGGCCGATTCAAAGTCGTCGTACAATCACCATATTACGATGAGCAAGAAAAGCGTTGGTTAGTCGACCAATTAGTCGAGCTTGGAGAGCCTGCCAAAGAAGTCCTCAAAGAATTCGTGATACGAGAAAACGAGGTCACCTATCCAATTCAAGCGCTTTCACGTCTGTGCTCAAAGCAAGAACTTGAGCAATTACTAAAAAATGCCTTAACTGCCAGAAGCCCTGAAGACTACAGAAGCTCGGAAGGCAAAATGGAGCTTATTGCTGCTTTAGAAGAATACGAAATACCAAATAGTTCTGAATTAATCGCCCTTTACTTAAATGATCACCATGATGAGGTTAAATGCATCGCCCTGGATGTTCTATTTAGAAACAAGAGCTCCAGTGTCTACCCACGAGTCACCCAAATGCTGGGAGATGACACGCACTCTGCACGTGTATTAAGACACGCAGCTGCCAAAGTGCACGAGTTTGAGGTAGCGTTACCCGACAATCAGGCCCTGGCGCCTGAAGTTGCCGAAGATTTTGAAGTCAAATCTGGCAAATTGAGTCGGGTGAACGGCTAAACTCCCCCTAGTTATGTCTATTATTGTCCAAAAATATGGGGGTTCCTCCCTGGCGTCTTCCTCTCAAATTCGCCAGGTAGCTAAGCTTATTGCTGAGCGTCAAAAGACTGGCGGGCAGCTTTGCATAGTCGTCTCCGCCATGGGCAAAAAAACCAATGAGCTTCTTGGCCTTGCTCACGAAATTACTAAGCACCCTAGCCGGCGTGAACTAGACATGCTTTTGAGCTGCGGCGAACGCATCAGCATGGCTCTTTTGGCCATGGCTTTGAACGAACTTAATGTGCCCAGCGTGAGCCTAACCGGCAGCCAGTCTGGCATTATTACCAACGATGTTCACTCTGGTGCCTGTATTATAGAAGTTAGGCCCGAAAGAGTCTTAGAAGGCCTTAAGAAAAATAAAGTAGTCATTGTTGCTGGCTTTCAGGGCGTCTCTAGGCAAAAAGAAATCACCACTTTAGGCCGCGGTGGATCAGATGCAACAGCTGTCGCACTTACAGCCGCTTTGGGAGCAGAAGCCTGTGAAATCTACTCAGATGTAGATGGCATTTACAGTGCAGACCCAAGAGTTGTTGATGATGTGCGCCATATTGGTGAGATTTCTCATGATGAGATGCTTGCCCTGTCTCATTCTGGCGCCAAAGTCTTAAACTCGCAGGCAATCGAATGGGCCAAATTCAAGGGAATCGAAATAAGGGCCCGCAAAACTGGTGACTTGAGCCGGCAAACGCGAATCATTCCTGAAAATCAAGATCAAAAGCCCCTCATTAAAGCGATCACAGCCCAAGAGCGTTTATTTTGCTTTTCTTTTGAGTGCCCAAGCTCACTACTTAAGCTGATTGAAGCTCTCAAAGAGCTTCATATCTGCCCGAGCCAACTCCTAGGATCCCCTGATGGCTACTGCTTGATAGCCCCAGAAGATGCTCATGGGCTAGAGCGCTTAAATCTTGACCAATTAAAAGGTATCCGTCGTTTGCCTGATTGCTCGAGCCTATCTATCATCGGTAACAATATAAGCCTTCATATGGAAACCACACATCAGATAGTTTCAGAGCTTCGATCCCTAGGTGTCCGCATCTTAGGGATCACTAATTCGAAGTCACGCCTTATTTTATTATTGAATCTAACTATATTCACGAAACAGTTCGTCATTTACATCAAGGAGTTCTACTTAAATGAGTTACTCTCAACGCAGTGCATTTGTTTTAAATGCCAATGCCAAAAGTGTCACAGATCGAGTGGTTGCCAAATTGGTCAAGCTCATTCCATCAGGTGATTTGTTTTACTCCAAGTCTATGAAGGACTCGGAAAACTACTATCGGACTATCTTAGACCGCGGTTATCGCTTTGTATTCAGCGGAGGCGGTGATGGCACTGCCATAAACGCCATCAATACCCTACACCGCATCGCTGACAAAGAACGTGTTTCACAACTGCCTCAAGTCGGCATCCTAAAACTTGGAACTGGTAATGCCATGGCTCAAGTGGTTGGTGCGAAACGTGCTTTTGGGGATGTTCACCATATTGTCCAAGGTGGTGATATTGAGAAGAAAACCATGAGTCTAGTCGAATGCGATGATGGCACCCTAACGCCCTTTGCAGGCCTAGGCTATGATGCCGAAATCTTAAACGACTACGTAGAAGTCAAAGAAAAGCATGGTTTCAAATCGATTCCGGCTTATCTTTATGCTGGTTTATTCAAAACCTTGCCGCGCAAGCTTTTTGGCCAAGACCCAACCATTAGAATCCATACCAATAAAACTGCTTACCAAATGGTCCAGATCAATGGCCAAGATGAAGCCATTGAAATCCCCGCCAATACGCTGCTTTATGAGGGGCCAAGCTCCATCGCTTCTGTTGGCAGCATTCCTTGGTTTGGCTTTGGATTTACCATGTTCCCCTTCGCCTACAAAAAAGAAGGGTTTTTGAACTTAAGAGTCAGCACCATGCGCATCGCTACCATTGTGGCAAATCTCTACCCAAGCATTTGGAAAGGCCATTTTAGGCATCCTAAATTGCAAGACTTTCTAATCCAAGATATCAGTGTTGAAAGCGAACAAACCTTGCCATACCAAATCGGCGGAGACGCCTATGGACGCCGCAAAGCTTTACGCTTTAAAACTGGCAAGCGCCTTGTAGAAGTAGCTGAGCTTTCTCCTAAACGCATTGCTGCCGACAGGCCAATATTGGGCCTTCTGCCTGCCTTTTCAGGAGCGTCGTTTTGATAAGACACCTGGCAACGCAACCTGTCACCCCGGCCTCCGAGCCGGGGTCCAGCACTGGATCCCGGGTCAAGCCCGGGATGACAGCATTATTTATTCTCCTAATTTTACTAAGCGCTAGCTGCGCCAAGCGCAAACTAGTCGAGCCCATTCGAACTTTGGGCCCCGAGTGGATGCCCGTTCAAATCAAAGGCGCCGAGCAAGCCTGGACCATCCCAAGCGAAGGTTCCTCCATGCTCATTGACTCTGACTGCAGCAAACGCAACCAAAATGTTCCCCTCAATGCTCTTACTGCCCACTTGCTAATTGGAATGACCGATCAGGACTGGATTGAGCAAAAAACCATTCCCTATGAAAACCGCGAAGCCATGGTCACCACGATCTCCCTCAAAGTGGATGGTGTTAAGCAGAAGATGCAAATCTTAGTGCTCAAAAAAGAAGGCTGCGTATTCGATATTGTCATGAGCACACCAGAAGACAAGTTTGAAAAACATTTGGCTGACTTTGAAAAAGTTCAAAAACTCTTTACACTAGAGCCTAAGTCAAAATGAAATTCTTCTCTCATCAACTTGCCTATCTGGGAGAGCTCGCTCAGCTAACCTGGCAATTCCTTCGTGAGCTCTTCAAAGGCAAGACAGACTGGAGTGAAGTCAAAAACCAATGCCAGACTATTGGCCTATTATCCCTACCCATTGGTGTTTTTTCCCTTCTTTTCGTTGGATTCGTCTTTACACTCCAATTTGGCTTGGCCATGCAAACCTTTGGAGCAGCTTTCTACATTGGGCACTTAACCAGCTTGTCTGTTATTCGCGAACTTGGCCCCGCCTTTACGGCTTTAGTAGTTGGAGGCCGTATTGGCGCCGGTATGGCGGCTGAGATTGGCTCTATGCAAGTAACCGAACAAATTGATGCTATCAGAGCCCTTGGCTCAAGCCCTTTTCAAAAGCTCTTGATACCTCGCGTGCTGGCAGCTACTTTAATGTTGCCCTTAATCGCCGTTATCGCAAGCTTTGTCGGTATCTTAGGTGGCATGTTTATCGCTTGGCTAGAGTTCAAAGTGACTTTCCTCGCTTTTTATGAGTCTTCTTTGAAAGCCGTTAGTTTCAATGACTTTTGGTCCGGCTTTTTTAAGCCCTTTTTCTTTGGTTTTTGCGCAGCCATCATCGGCTGCCACCAAGGCTTCAACTGCCAACAAGGCACCGTGGGCGTTGGCAAAGCCACCACCCAAGCAGTCGTTAATGTCTCTTTAATGGTCGTCTTTTTAGACTTCTTGCTCACCAGGCTTTTTGCGACTATTTTTCCGCATTAGACCTCCCCCCCAGCCAAAAACATCATCGCAGCTACCCATATGCCGGGCGTGTTTTTAAAATATGATCGATATTATTTGGCGGTGGCGCTTTTGGGTATGGGACACCAAAAAGCGTCGAGTCTGGATTATCGATTCGTGCGCTATGTGGCTTGCCTGTTTCACGCTCTTGGATCAAGTATAAATTATCGAACATAAGGCGCCAGAATTTGGTTTGATGTTCAACGTGTCTAATTTTATGAGTTGCTTCGGGGAAGTGCTTTTCCCAATCAAAGCTTTCGGGAAAATTATATCGAAATATATTTCGGCAGTTATCTAGATGGAATTTGGCGAGGCGGGATAGCTTATACTCTATCTTGTCATGCCAGTGGAGGCTGGCATGACAAGTGATAAAACAGCTTCAGCTCTCTTCGATAATTTAACTTTAGACATAGTGGGTTTAAATCCCCAGCCGCTTCATGACCTGCTGCAGGTCTTCCCAGGCTTCTTTTTTCTTGGTCTGGTTGCGCAGCAGGTAAGCTGGGTGAAAAGTCGGCATCAAATCGATGCCTTCGTAAGTAGTCCACTTGCCACGCACGCTGCTTAAAGCGCCTTCGAACTTGAGCAAGCTTTGGCAGGCATAACGGCCAAGCGCTACGATGACTTTGGGCTTAATAATTTCAAGCTGTTTTTTTAAGAAAGGCTCGCAGGTCTCGACTTCATCTTTTTCAGGATTGCGGTTATCAGGCGGCCGGCACTTGATCACATTGCAGATATAAATATCTTCACGTTTAAGCCCCATGGCTTCGATCATTTTGGTTAAAAGCTTGCCAGAGCGCCCCACAAAGGGCTCTCCCTGCTCATCCTCATCCCTACCTGGCGCTTCTCCCACAAAAACCAAATCCGCATTTGGGTTACCTACCCCAAACACAAGATTTTGCCTGCTAGAGCAAAGCTTGCAGCGCTTGCAGTCGCCTATCTCTTGCTTTAGGCCTTCCAAATCTTGAGCAACAGCACTAGGCTCTAGCTCAAAGCCAGCTTCTTCATAAAGCTCTAAGCGTGTTTTAAGGGCTTTTGCTATTTCA
>JAESQZ010000227.1 GCA_016764955.1 Deltaproteobacteria bacterium
CCGGGCGCCTAAGTAGCCCTTAGAGCCAATTTTGCTGTCAGGCAGTGGATTATAAATCTTTTGGCCAACTTGGATTAGCTCTTGGTTGCTCATGAGCTTCACCACACAGGCGATCACATCGCTATTAAGGCCTGGCATGATTTGTTTGATTTCACTTTCTGGCTGGTTAAGCAAAAAAGTCTTGAGCTCACCTAAAGTCCAGTCTTGGATTAAAGCATAGGCGAGTTTGTCTGTGCTTTGCCAAATGAGCTTTTGTTGAGCATCTTCATAAAGTGGGTGCTCATGAAGCTCTTTTATTTTTGTGGCAACGAGTCGCTTTCTGGCTTTGAGTCGTTCTTTTTGGTTGGGCGCTGCGATACCAATAGCCGCATCGCCTTCTTTAAATTCGTTAGCTTGGCCAATGAGCTTTTTGTGTAGCGCGAGGGTGGGAAGGGAGATCAAAATGCCAAGCAGGCCAACCATGAATTTGTACATGGTTGTTTAAACAAGCGTAGCAAAGCGTCTTAGTCCCGTTGCGCAATCAGAAAGCGGAACCGCTTCCTACCAGACTCGACGCTGCACCACCGCCTGCTGCTGCTGGTGCAAATAATGCTCGATTGACGACGACTTGTGGTAGTTGCTGAAGCGGTGGCCTGAGGGGAGCTGCTGCTCTATTTTGGGCTAATACTCTTGCGACAATGCGCTCTGCTTGTTCTGATCCTTGGCCGCCATTCGAGTTAAGGCCATGTTGCCGGAGTCCGTCCAATAACAAGATCATGATTCTTTCAAGCAAATCTATGTCTTGAGGTGCAACATTATGGAAAATTGCATGGAAACCAGCAGGAAGACCTGTGTCGTCATTCATATTGGCTACTTCTCGATAAAGTCTTGTGTTTAGGTGTGTCAACACAGCTCTATTATGCTCAGTAGCTCTCTGAATTAGTGTTCGCCTTCCATTTATTCCTTGTCCTACTTGACCAACATAACGTTGATGACCATTAAGAAGAGCTTGTAGGCGCGGTAAAATATTAATAATAATAGCAACAGCTTGGTCATCTGTGATGTGTGTGTTGTTTAAATTAACAATTGGAATTCTGCCGAAATCAATTCCGGGCTCTGTGATGATATAGATGCCTCTTTGTAGAGCAAGGTTATAGTTTTCATCGATTTGAATGAAAGTGTCAGTATCTCCATTTTCTGATTCTGAAAGGCGCCAGTGGGTCCGTGTACCTGTTCTAGGGGCTCGAGTATTAGGGGTTGCTTCAACGAAATTGATTTGTTCCTGAGCAGCTCTATTAGGACGAGTTGTAGCTTGAGCGAGCGGCAGCCTATTATTTTCAGCTTCAACATATCGAGATGACAGTGGTCGATCACTAAAAAAGTAGCCCATATAAGTTGGCCACCCATTATCTTTTTGAGAACGATCTGGACTTTGTGCTCGTTCGCGACGACGAGATTTCTGTGAGTTCGGATCGTCGTTCGCAAATGACCAATTGGCTATCAAAAGAAATAAAACAATTAAATTTTTCATAATGAAACAAGAATAAAAGAATCCAAAAAATAAATTTCAGAAAATAAGTATTTAAGACTGATACTATTATATTTCTATCAGTAAAAAGATCAATAGGCTCAATCTTTAGATAGCGCTTAATTTATTGCGTAATCTCTTGAAAACAATAAGCTTTTTTAAAATAGCTTAAGAATTAACTAGTTGAAGGTTTTTTTTATTGTAAAATCTGTTGTAAATCAGGCATTTAGATTAAAGAGTGCTGGTTTCAGCCTTAGGGCGTACTCTAGGCGTAATAGTTTTTTGAGCGATTTCCATCTGCTCTTTTAAGATAGCCGCTATGGCCCCAGCATCTTGTTCAGGGCACTCTACGACAAATTCATCATGGATCATGTTCACCAAAAAAGCATCTGGATGTTTTTTGAGCGCACTATGAATGCGAATCATGGCGAGCTTGGCGATTTCTGCTGCTGTGCCTTGGATTGGCATGTTTTTGGCAATGCGTGAAATGTCTTTGTTGGTATCGAGATAAAGTCTTCGGCCTAGGCGAGTTTGGGCATAGCCTTGTTTATAAACCGATTCGACGCAGTGTTTTAAAAAGCTGTTAATACGAGGGTGTTTTTGAAAGTAATGCGCTAAGACGCGCTCGGCTTCATGCTGAGAAACATCAAGACTGTGAGCAAGAGAGCGTGAGCCCATGCCATAAATTAATCCAAAGTTAATCACTTTGGCTTTCGCACGATGCTCTTTGCTTCCAAATAACTCTTGGGCTACTTGAGCGTGTAAGTCGACGTCGCTCTCGAAAGCTTTCAAAAATATTGGGTCCTGGCAAAAGTCTGCTAAGACTCTCAGTTCGCAGCCTGAGTAGTCAGCACTAACTAGAACTCTGCCAGCTGGCGGATTTAAGCAAGCTTGAAACTCGGCGTCAGAGGGCAAGTTTTGAAGATTAGGGCTATGGCAAGCAACTCGGCCTGTCGAGGTTCCTAGTGGTTCAAAAATAGCGTGAATGCGACTAGTACTTGGATTGACATGTTCTAAAAAGTTTTCGCCATAAGTATTAATTAGTTTAGCAAGTTCACGATAGCCCAGCAACGCTTGAGTAGCAGGGTGCTGGATAGATTGCAGCGTGCTGTGATTGGTATTGGGTAACGAGCGGCCAAGTAGTTTCTCGAGTGCTTTTTTGACTTCGACGCCGCTGTCTAAATTAAGTTCGGACTCGCCGAATAAATTAAGATGCTTGGAGCTGCCTAGGAGATTTTTAGCTTCTTTGCGTAGAGTTTCTAGTTTGATGTTTAGGGAGCTTAGGTGTTTGCGCCAGCGACTGGCGTTGAAATAAAGACCTTTGAATTCCATTTGGGCAAAAGCTGGCAAGATGAAAGATTCTAAGCGGGCGAGTTTTTGCATGTCGAGGGTATTAATTTCGTTGATGATCACTTCCGCATTAAGGGTGTCATCCCGGGCTTGACCCGGGATCCAGTGCTGGACCCCGGCTCGGAGGCCGGGGTGACCGTCGGTAACGAGCTTTCGAAGTGTTGTTAAGCAAATGGGTTTGGGTAAAGGCTGGCTTAGAGCCAAGAGCTTTTTGAGCTCTGGCTTGGCGTCTTCAAATACAGTGACATCGGGGCTAAGTAGTTCCAAACACGAACACGCTGCTGATGATAGCAGGGCCCCCTTTCGGTTTAGGGAAGTTTAGCCGTGCGAGGATCCTGCGAACGCAATTTAAAACTTGACGCGATTTAAGAGCATCCTCGACGAAGCGAATGCCCAGAACATTACCTTCTTTGCTAACATCCAGCTCATAACCTACGCGACCTTGGAGGTTTGGGTTGAGGCTTAGCGAGCGTTCATAGCATCTGGTGAAACTGCTGTTTTTTCGTGCAATGATATTCATCACGGAGTGTTGTTCTAGATCACCTGTGACCAAAGCGCTACCGGTTCCGAACACACGGCCTTTGGGGAGCTTGCTGTCTTGCTTGGAACTGAGCCTAACTTCTGCAGAGGTAGCGGTTTTAATTCCCCCGATATCTGCCGGCCCAGAGCCTTTTTTCTTGCCGGATCCACTGCCACCTTCGCCTTTGAAGGCTACCTGAGAGAGGTTGCTGCTTCTGGCAAGTGCGACACTCTTTTTGCCTTTCATGATGTTGCTCAAGTCATCGCTGATTTTGCCTGATTTAGCTGAAAATATATTGGCTAGGTCACTTTTTTTGCCGCCTTTGCCAGATGACGCCCCGATAATTCCTAAGAGTCCTGAGTTTGCCAGTGCTCTTTTACCGCCTTCTTTTGTTGCCTTGCCTTTTTTGTTGTTTTCAACGCGTTCGCCTGGAAGGGCTATGCTGGGGGCTCCGGTTTTGTGGGCAGTCATCATACCTTTGATGGTTTCAGCACGAATGGGCTTATTGCGTGGGATCTCAGGCAAAATGATTGCCCTACGCTTAGTTTTGGAAATATCTTTGACCCAAGTTTCATAAGTGGCCTGGTTAACCGCCTTGTCGGGTAATTTGGTGTTGAGGACAAGAATAACGAAGCCCACATGAACAAGGAGTGATAAGATTAATAGTCCGGTGAAACGTTGGTGAATCGTTTTTTCTCTTGAATGCATTGATTAAGCCTCTTGTTTTACAACCGCAAATTCAAAGTTTCCAAATCCTGCTTCCCCACAGGTAGCCAAAACATCGATTAAGATCCGGTAAGGTGTTAATCTGTCTGCTACAATGACAACATGACCATTGAAGCCCGTGCCTTTAGTTAATTCAGCAGTGTGAGCTTGATTGGCCCGAATTCGCTTTAGTTCGTTTTTCAGATTTTTAATAATAAACCCATTGTGTTTGGCATTTTGAGGGATTCGATAGGTTTTTGGGTTGATGGTATCAATAACGCGGCCATCGACTACAATCGAGGGCTTCTCTTTTTCTTCGGGACGGATACCAGTGATCACGACGACAACGGCGTTTTCGGGATCTTCTTGAGTAGAAGATAAAGGAAGCTCTATCGATGCGTCTTGTACGAAAATGACACTAACTGCAAATATCTTGATTGTGTAAACCAGCAGGTTGGTCACGATATCCATCAAGGAAGTTAGTGAGACTTTGTGAGGAGAGTCTTCTTCTCTGCGTTGTTTGCGCCTACGTATCATTCTAAAACCCCCGGTACGAAAGCAACTTCATCGAACATGGTTTTTCCTGATGCCTCCATTCGAGCAGTATCCATGGTATGGGTGATGTCATCATAGATAACGTCTGGGTTAGCCATGATGATAATTCGCTTTTCCCAGGGGTACTTGGCTTTAAGCTGCTGTAGTTGTTCTTTAAGGGCTGCAAAGTTGTAGGCAAGCTCAGGACCGTTGGAGATC
>JAESQZ010000228.1 GCA_016764955.1 Deltaproteobacteria bacterium
CCGGGAGACTTTGATAAAATTAAAAATCATCCGGACTTCACCATTATAGGACATGCTGTAGACAAAGAAGCTACGTCTTCTCGCTCAAAACGATATTGAGTTTGATACTGCTGGCTAGCCTTGTTCAAAGCTGCCATGACGGATTCATTGCGCTCACCGGTTGAACGAAATTTGGTGCCGTCTTTGAGCTCACCTGTAAATTCCGATCCAGTAATACTAACCTCTTTGACCTCTCCTTTTTCAAGAGCTGTCATCACCTCAGAAAAGGGCTTATCAACTGCCTGCACTGCCTTTTGCCCAAAAAAGCTCCAGACGCTTACAATAAAAAGGCCAAATACCAACCAAATGAGAAGAGTTTTTTGATATTGCTTCACGTTTTGAGATTTACACTTAAAAGGCCTGAAAGTAAACGGTTACAAGCGTTAAACCATGGGCCGGCGCACTAATTCCAGCAGCTTTCCGATCCCGCGCTTCTAAAATTGCCCTTATATCCTCCGGACGCCTAAAGCCTGCTCCAATTTCACAAAGGGTTCCGACTAGAATTCTAATCATTTGGCGCAAAAAAGCGTTGCCGTAGATTTCTATGTGAAATCCCCCCTGGCCCCCCTTTTCCAAAGGGGGGAAAGCCTTCTCCACTAATTTGACCTCGAAAATTTTCTTAACAGTCGTAGCGGCGCTGCAGCCAGAAACTCTAAACGACTGAAAATCATGCTCACCTTCAATATATTTGAGTGCTTGTCGAATGGCATCCGAGTCTAATTTGGGCACAATTTGCCAGCTGGTATCAGCAGAAGGGCCATTAATTTCATAGCGATAGCGCTTGCCGCGGGAATTACCCCGGGCATGAACTTTCGGATCAACTGGCGAAATTTTAATATTTCTAAGCCCAGGTGTTTCAAGCTCATGAGCTTCTTTAAGAAAAGCTTGTACGTCAAAAGGCCCTGGAAACCAGCAAGTTGCGATATTTTCGAGCGCATGCACGCCTTTATCAGTGCGGGCCGCAAAGCAAAGGGCCTTGGGCGTTTGGCCAGCTGCCGATTTTAAATGTTCCAAAAGAGCACTTCCAGCAGTAGGTACATCCTTTTGAGGCTGTAAACCATGGAAAAATTGACCAAAGTAACCAAATTGAATCATAAACTGGTGGCGGGACATCAAGCTGAAGAAAGCGCTGTTCGCCTACTTTTGTCAAAGGGCTATCGAATTTTAGACCGCAATGTTCGCTATAAAATGGGCGAGCTAGATATCATCGCAACTGACGGACCCGTATTATGCTTTATAGAAGTTAGAAGCCGGCATAATCAAAAGCACTCGGACCCCAAAGCCAGTGTCAGAGTAGACAAACAGACCAAGCTAATCAGAGCTGCCACACTCTATCTAAAAAAGAAGTATGGCCAGAAAATGCCACGCTGCCGATTTGATGTCGTAGGCGTAACCGGCTATGGAGTCATGCAAAAGCTCGAACTTATTAAAAGAGCCTTTGAGCTTCGAGTGGAGCCAAGAAGAAGAACAGGAAACCCATGGCAGGCCTATTAAGCATTGTTGCAACCCCAATTGGTAATTTGGGTGATTTATCGCCTAGAGCTGCCAAAGCTCTTCAAGAAGCAGATATTATTTGTGCTGAAAATATTAGGCATAGTAAGAAGCTCATAACGACCATCAGCCGTCATCCCGGGGTGACAAGGTTCCTCTCTTGCCCGGCCCCAAAAGAATCAGCCTGTATTCCTAAAGTATTAAATGCCCTAGAAGCAGAGCAACATATTGTCTTAATATCAGACGCCGGCATGCCTGCTATCAGCGATCCTGGCGGAAAAATTATCCAAGCTGTTATCGAAGCTGGCCATAAACTCGAAGTTATCCCTGGCCCAAGTGCTATTTTAGCAGCGCTTGCTGGCTCCGGACTTATCACACCGCGCTTTGCCTTCTTAGGTTTTTTGCCTAAAAAAGGTTTAGAACGACAGCGTATTATTTTGTCGAGTTACCAAGCAGGGCTAGCTTTGGTTATTTTTGAATCGCCTCATAGGATCAGTAAAACGCTCAATGAGCTGCACAAGCTTTTCGGCGAACAAAAAATCGTCGTTGCTAGAGAGCTCACCAAAAAGTTCGAGACTTTTCATCGAGGTATTTTGGGCGGCGATTTAGAGCCAGCGCTAATTGAAAAAGGCGAGATGGTAATTATTATTGAAGCTGGCGAAACCCGTGTCATCCCGGACTTGATCCGGGATCCAGCCTGGACCCCGGATCAAGTCCGGGGTGACGGGAAAACTAAAACCAAAGCTCGAAAACTCGCAAGCCAATTAGGCATCAGTGTTCGTGATGCCTATCAGAAAATTATATCTTCCAAGTAGCGCCAAATAGAATATCGAAAGTCGCTTCCATCGTATTACGAGTACCGCTACCAAAAATAAAGCTCGGCGTAATACCTGCCTCAAGACCCAAAGCAAGATTTCTGGTAATAAAATACTCAAGTCCAGCAGCGGGCCTCAGTCCCAAATTAAAGTGCCCTTTTCCACCTGGATTCGTCGCAATCATGAAACTTGGGATCACCCCAAAGCTCGCATAGGGCACAACTGGCAGCTCTTTTTTAACCATTCGATACTTTGCATGCGCCCCGAAGCCAAGCACCACACGCTGAGGCGCAAACAGCGGCCTAAAGGTTCCACCCACACTCCAGTTAGAGTCAAACATATAATCAGCCTCTAAACTCATCTCGATCGCGCCAGTATTAATTTGTGTTGAGGAATCCTGAGCAAAATAAACGACTTGCCCCAATAGCCCTCGCATCCAGACTTCGCCTGCCTTAAAGTGATAAGCAGAAGCCTGCGCACCTAATAAACTCAAAATCAACGCTAATTTTCTCACGCTCTTATCTCCTCTTCAATTTGTAACAGGCGGTTATATTTCGCAATCCGTTCAGACCGACACAAAGAACCTGCTTTAATATAGGCGGCAGAAGTTGCAACAGCTAAATCCGCAATACTGGTATCTTCAGTTTCACCAGACCGATGTGAAACCACATGCGCATAGCCTGTTTCTTGCGCAATACGAATCGCTTTCAAGTCTCCGACAGCGTCCCTATTTGGTTTAACTTAATCAAAACAGCATTGGCTACTTTTTGCTCAACGCCCTTTTGGATTAATTTTGGATTCGTTACAAACAAGTCGTCACCGACAAGTTGGATTTTCGAGCCAAGCGCCTGGGTTAAATATTGCCAAGAGTCCCAGTCATTTTGGTCAAGGCCATCTTCGATGCTGATTATTGGATAGTCTTGAGCAAGTTTTGCCCAATAGTCTGATAAAGCCCTGCCATCGACAGGCCCAGTATCTTTGAATTGGTAACGCTGAGTTTCTCGGTCATAAAACTCGCTTGCAGCGGCATCAAGCGCCAGCGAAATTTGCTCGCCAGATTTGTAACCTGTTTGTTCAATCGCCTGTAAAATTAAATCCAAGGCCTGCCTGGAAGATTCAAGCTTTGGCGCAAAACCGCCTTCATCACCCACTGCCGTCGTCAAATTACTGTCTTTCAAAATTGCTTTGAGTTTATGAAAAACTTCACTGCCCGCTCTTAATGCCTCTTTGAAACTCTCAAAACCATGAGGCACCAGCATGAACTCTTGGATATCGAGATTATTATCGGCATGGGCACCGCCGTTTAAGATGTTCATCATGGGGGTGGGTAGTTTGCCGAGACCCTGGCCTGCGCCAGGGTGACTCATACTGTCATACTGGCGACTCACATTGTCATACTGGCGAC
>JAESQZ010000229.1 GCA_016764955.1 Deltaproteobacteria bacterium
AGCATTGATAAATTAGATAGATTTTTATTTAAGAAATAAAGGACAGTGTGCCATGAAGGGATAAATCTTTTTGTTATTGTATGGTTCATTTAAAAAGGAGGATACAGCAATGGCAATATTAGCTTTTCAAAAGCCCGACAGAGTAATCATGAACAAAGCAAATGAATTTGAAGGACAATTTGAGTTTCGTCCTTTGGAACCAGGTTTTGGATTAACTGTTGGTAATGCATTAAGAAGAATTTTACTTTCTTCATTACAAGGTTTCGCGATTACAAGTGTTAAAGTTGAAGGTGTAGATCATGAATTTTCTACAATAAAGGGTGTTGTTGAAGATGTTTGTGAGATCATCCTTAACCTTAAACAGGTACGATTAAAACTTGAGGTAGATGAACTTAGTGGAAAGCAGGAAAAAATATACCTTTCTTTAAAGGGAAAAGATGTATTTACTGCCGGTGATATTGAAAAGCACACACAATCTTTCAAGGTAATGAATCCTGAACTTGTTATTTGCAACATGGATAAGTCAATAAACCTTGATATGGAAATAGTTGTTTCTGAAGGAAGAGGTTATGTTCCTTCGGAAGAAAATAAAGTGGAAAGTGCTGCTATCGGTACAATTGCTATTGATTCGATCTTTACTCCAATTAAGAATGCAAAGTATCATATTGAGAACTTCAGGGTTGAGCAAAAAACTGACTATGAGAAGTTGATAATGGAATTGACAACTGACGGAACAATTCATCCGGAAGATGCTTTAAAAGAAGCTGCTAAGATATTGATCGAACATTTCTTATTATTTGCTGATGAAAATCTGTTATTGGATGCTAAAACCACTAAAGAAGAAGACGAAGTTGATGAGGAGTTTTTAAGAATGAGAAAATTATTGAAAACTAAATTGACTGACCTGGATCTTTCTGTTAGAGCATTAAATTGCTTGAAAGCTGCTGAGATCAAATCTTTGGGAGATTTAGTTACTTATGATGTAGCAGACATGTTGAAGTTCAGAAACTTTGGAAAGAAATCATTAGTTGAGCTTGAAGAATTGTTACGTGCTAAAAATCTTTCTTTTGGACTTAATGTAGCTAAGTACAAATTAGAAGACGAGCAGCAGCAGCAGCAGTAATCATACACGGTTAGATTTTAGAACAATGAGACACGGAAAGAAATTCAATCATTTAAGCAGGACAACCCCGCATAGAAAAGCAATGCTTTCAAACATGGCTTCTTCATTAATTCTTAACAAAAGAATTAATACCACAGTTGCTAAGGCAAAAGCATTAAGAAAATACATTGAACCTTTGTTGACCAAATCAAAAACTGATTCAACTCACTCAAGGAGAGTTGTTTTTAGTTATCTGCAAAATAAGGAGTCAATTAATGAACTTTTCAGGGAAGTATCTGCAAAGATTGCTGAAAGGCCGGGAGGATATACCAGAATTTTAAGAACCGGAAATAGATTAGGTGATAATGCTGAGATGTGTTTTATCGAATTGGTAGATTACAACGAAAACATGTTAGGTGGTGATGCCCCGGCAAAAACTACAAAGAAAAAGAGAAGAAGAGGCGGAAAAAAATCTTCATCAGGTGAGCAAACTACAAAAGCAAAAGAAACAAAAAAAGAAGCTAAAGTAGAAGATACAGTTGCGGAAGTAGAAGAAGAAAAGATAGAGGAAGCAGTTGTTGTTGAAGAAACCAAAGATGAAGCTATTGAAGCAAAAGTTGAAGAACCAACAAAGGTTGAAGAAGAGGTAAAAGAACCAGAAGCGAAGAAAGAAGAAGATGTTGTAGAAGAAGTTAAGGAAACAGAGACAAAATCAAAGGAATCAAAACAAGAAGAGGTAAAAGAACCTGAAGCCAAAGCTGAGGTTGATAGCAAAGGTGAAGATTCCAAGAAAGAAGAAAGTAACGAAGAGAAACCTGAGCAAAAGAAAGATGACAATAAAGCAGAAGAAGGAGAGAACAAAGACAAATAATAAAGTATACTTTTTTGAAATATTCGAGGGATAAGGCTTTTAAGCTTTTATCCCTTTTTTTTGTACCTCAAACCTGGTATCGGGTACCCTATGTATTCATTAGTATATGCTTTTAAACAATAGAACAATGAAGCAATGGAGCATTACCATTAAGTTAAATCAAACTCACGATAATTTATTTAGAAATCTTTCTATTTGTCTTCTGTGCCTTAATATATGGACGATTGCATGTTCAAATAATTGTTCTATATCGTAAACCTGTCCCCACCTAACTAAAATCTTTTTTTGGTTGTTGTTTTCTTCAATTTTTAAATTTGGATAATCATCAAATAGCTTCTCATTGTAAGTGAACATATTACTTAGCTCTCTTTGATAGCCTTCTATTATGTTAAATTGTTCTCCTTCCACAAAATCAATGTCTTCACCCAGGGACTTTCTTATTTCTATTACATAGCAATATCCTGCTCTTATAACATGTGTCAAAATAGTTTGAATTGATTTGCATTGATCATCTTCTGTTTCAGTATCAACAATAGTTATCAATTCTTCTGGTGTGACCTTGTTTATTACAACTTGTAACTCAACAATGGCTTTTTCATACTCATCCAGCAAAGCCCCTATTGCACCATGATTTCTAAATTCTTTCATTAATTATTTGTTGGTTGAGACCATTTAATAATTGCAAAATAAAACAGGAGGCTGTATTAAAAAAGAACTATTGCTTCGGCATGCTTTCATATAGTTTTTTCTTTTCAGCTTTCAGTACCCTTCTGATTAATCTTTTTTCAAAGAAGCTATGTATTGGGAAAATACATCCAGCAAGAACAGCATTGAATAATAATTTCCACCCAGGCTCACCTCCTGTCCATTGCTCAATGTATGGGTCTAATAGAACTAATATAAACTCAAAGAAAATAAGAAACGCGATAAAGATTACTCGGTGATCGAGAATCGGAAGCAGGCAATACACGTAGCACTGACCATGGCGCAACCGGGCGACCTCGTTCTGATAGCAGGCAAGGGACATGAGGACTATCAGATCTTGAATTCAGAAACAATACATTTTGATGACCGCGAAGTCGCGCGGGATTGGCTTGGGAGTCGCGGATGAACAGTAGCTGGACATATACCTCGGACGAATTGACCCGCAT
>JAESQZ010000230.1 GCA_016764955.1 Deltaproteobacteria bacterium
ATGCCTAAAATCATCTTAATACTAGGCAGATCGCTCATCACACGTAAGACATCAAGCGGCGAAGGCGCTTTAAGTTGGTCCCGAAGCCTTTGATTTTTATCTGGCCTCGTAAATTCCAGTGGAACTTTTTGAATTATCTCTTGGCGTTTTTGTTCACCAAACTCTGTTAACGCTTCCAACTCGACTTTGAAGCCTCTGCAGGTTGCACGCAGAGCAGCTTGTGGCATCAAAATACTTTTTTCACCACGCCTGGTCTTAACGTCAGCAGCCTCTAAAAGCATGCAATCAGAATTTATTTCGCAAGTTAATTCTGCGAATAATTTAATTGGATCTAAATCCATTTTTACACCTTTTGGTGCTTACGCCATTTTTGGAATTTTTTATTAATACATGCTTCTAAGTCTTCTATATCACCACCATGATAAAAATAAATAGATAATGCCACCAAAGCAACATCCACACACTCACCTAAAATACCATCTTGACCATGCGACTTATGTTGGGTCCCAGAGACTTTTTGATGAATCAATACTTCTTGAGCTAATTCGCCCACTTCTTCTTGAAGCTTAACCGTACGTTCCAAAAGCTTTTTGGGTTCTCTCTCAGAGAGTTCTTTTAGCAATTTCAAATCAATCATAACGGACAAGCCTCGCCTTCCCACTCGAGCTCTAAGGTGGCATGTTGAATACCAAGCGGCAATAATACCTTACGAATTTGAGCTTTCAAGGCATTAGCCGACTCTGGCTTAAATTCAGGCACTACCAACACATGAGCACTTAACACATGATGCTCGCCATCTAGTGACCAAAGACAAGTATCATGAACCCCCACCACTTGCGCTTGCTCAGCGATTCGTTTTTCTACTTGAGGAATATCTAAATTTTCAGGCAATGACTGCAAAAAGATTTTCAACGTTCTACGAAGTTTCTTCACCGCATTCCAAATCACCCAGAAAGCTATCAAAAGTGCAAGTAATGGGTCTAATATGGAGTAGTCGCCGAACTGTATGGCAATTGCTACGACCAAAACAGCCACCCACCCCAAAACGTCCTCTAAAAAGTGCAGCGATAAAACTTCTTCGTTCATGCTGCGCCCACGAGTTAGCCTCAACGCTGCGAAACCATTAAAGACAATGCCAAATATCGCCAAAAACAGCATCCCTTCCGAATGCACCGCTTGCGGTTCAAAAACGCGCGGCAATATCTCTCGTAGGATAAGAATCGAACCAAAAACCAGAATCAGGCAATTAATTAAAGCGCCCAAAAGAGAGAAGCGCTTATATCCAAACGAGAACTGGCTATCACGCGCTCTGCCTGAAGATCGTTCCAAATACCAAGCAATTCCTATGGCTAAGCCATCACCCAGATCATGAATGGCATCACTTGCAATGGCGACACTGTTTGTGAAAAACGCCCCAACCAGCTCGATTAGAGCAAATCCAAGATTAAGCCAAAAGGCGAGCTTTATGTTACTGTGCTTTTCCAATGGAAGACTTCTCTACAACCTCTTTAAGTTTGGCAAGACCCGTCTCGAAATCAGCTCCGAGCATTGCATCCAACAATAACCCAAAATAACGATTAATCGGGTTATTCCCCATTTCCATTATATCCTTCCAGATCACCTTGGTTCCGTTTGGAACAGGTTGATAAGTAAGGCTTCCCAATGATTCCATATGACCTTCGTGAAAATAAATCGAATACCAAACACCTGCTCGTTTTGCGGATTTTGTAATGGTTAATTCACCAGAGCCCATCTTGTCACTGGACCAACTCATCCGAGCGCCCTGCCCTCGTTTAGCACCCGAAAATGTATATTTGACACTTGGATCCATTTCTTTGTTCCAAGGCATCCAATTTTTCCAGCGTTCCAAATTGTCAACGTACGGGTGAATTTGCCAAGTAGTGGCATGCATATCAATACTACGAGAAACTTCCACCTGTTTAGGTAATAAATATCCAAAAGCTAAAAACAAAACTAAAAATACAGCTATTCCAAATATTACTTTCTTCAATGTTTCCATGTTATTATTTTCCCATTTCGGAGGCTTTCATGGCAACTCGCACTGTTAAAAATACCCATGTTGAGATGACTCAGGTAGTCCTGCCGCAGTTTGCCAATGCCCTTGGCACCGTATTTGGCGGCCAAATCATGGCCTGGCTGGATATCTGCGCAGCTGTATCAGCTCAAAGACACGCCAGGGGCTCTGTGGTCACGGCCTCCATCGATAGCATCAACTTCATCGCGCCTGTTAAACAAGGCCAGGTGGTGGTTTTGCACTCCCAAGTAAACGCTGTGTTTAAATCCAGCATGGAAATTGGCGTCACCGTACGTGCAGAGGACCCATTTACAGGCGAGCAACACGAAGCCTGCCGCGCCTACTGTACTTTCGTGGCTTTAGATATGAACGGCCACCCAGTTGAAGTGCTACCCATCAAGCTCGAAACACCTGAAGAAGAGCAGCGCTCTAAGGAAGCTCATGAACGCAGGCGTTTAAGACTAGAAGCGCGGTCTGCAACACGCTCTATGAACAAAGCTGCCCTCTGAGCTAGGCTGTCGAAATGCCACTGAATAATGTTCCCAGTTTCTGTCATCCCGGGTCCAGCCCGGGATGACAGAAACCGTGGAAATTGTTATCAGTCATTTCGACAGCCTACCCCTGCCCCCCTTTTTCAAAGGGGGGATAATCGGTTCCCCAACCAATGATCCACCAAAACCAGCGCAGCCATCGCCTCTACAACCGGCACTGCTCTGGGTAGCACACAAGGGTCATGGCGACCTTTGTGTTCTTTCAACAACGTTGAGACTGGCTTAAAGGCTACCCGAAAATAAATATCCATCCCGTTGGAGATGCCGCCTTGGATGCCACCTGAGTAGTTTGTTTTGGTTTGAACACGCCCGTCTTTTTCAAAAAATTCGTCGTTGTGTTCTGAGCCTTTCATGCCAATGCCTTCAAAGCCTGAACCAAAATCAAAGCCTTTGACGGCGTTAATACTCAGCATGGCTTTGCCCAAGTCAGCATGCAGGCGATCAAACACTGGCTCGCCAAGTCCAACTGGGCAACCTCGAATCCAGCCTGTCACGCAGCCACCAATCGTATCACCTGCGTCTCGGACTTCTTCAATCAATGCTACCATCTTTTGAGCCGCCACAGGCTCTGGGCAGCGCACAGGATTTTCTTCTCTCAGCGACATCTCAAGTTTATCTAGAGGCTTGTCTAATTTGATATCGCCTACTTGCGAAACAAAAGCATCGACTTGAACACCGGCCTGTTTTAAAATCTTTTTGGCCACAGAACCTGCCATCACGCGCGCAGCTGTTTCGCGCGCAGATGAGCGCCCGCCGCCTCGTGGATCTCGGTGGCCATACTTGGCTTGATAAGTATAATCTGCGTGAGAAGCTCTAAACTCCCCAGCTATTTTGTCATAATCTTGTGAGCGTTGATCTTTGTTTTTTACCCACATGGCAACTGGCGCACCCGTAGTCTTGCCCTCAAAAACACCTGACAATATCTCAACCTGGTCAACCTCATTGCGCTGTGTCGTAATCTCAGACTGCCCCGGCCTGCGTCTATCTAGATCGGGCTGAATATCTGACTCAGCTAGCTCTAAACCTGCTGGGCAGCCATCAATTACAACGCCAATGCCTGCTCCATGTGATTCGCCAAAAGTTGTGACGCGAAAAAGTGTTCCAAATGTATTGCCTGCCATAAATCCTATTCCCCTAACAACAAAAGATAACCTGACTCGAGATTCTTTGTCACATGTCTTGTGTCTGCTTCTGGATTCGTGGCGCGCCCAGCGGCCCAAACACCTAATGCAATCGCACCAACAATCGCACCGGCTGCTTGCGTATTCGAATCATTGCTACGAGCACCAGCATTCAACAAAGCTAGCGCTGTATAAGCACCAATCAGCGCTGCCACTTCAGTTCCCATTCTAAACTGCGCTCGGCCTTTCAAAATCTTATCAAAGCGTCTACCTGCCATAGTCGTTGCTTGAAAGCTCGAAGACCAAACTTTAAGCGCTTTATAATACCCTTTAAGCCTAAAACTAGAACTTGGATTTCGACAAAACGTAAAAATCAAATTACCATTTGGATTACTAATACCGCAGGGAGAATCTACCTCGATCACCCGTTCTGGAACGCCAGGAATCGCATAACTAGGTAATCCGGGGACAATTTTGGCCACCTCTTTATAAGCGCCCTCTTGGACAATCTCTGGGCCATAGCCATCAAAATACAAAGCTGAAACATTTCGATTCAAAGAGTCTTCTATTCGACTAGCCAAACGCTTAGATTCTTCCAAAAGCTGGCCAAGACCAGCTCTCCTCACAACATCACGCTCTATTTCACGAAATACTTGTTCTACTTTAATCGTCTCGTTATCAAGTTTGCGAAGCTTTGGCTTGATGGCGCTATAATATGGCTCCTCTTCGTCTTTTAAAACGCGAGACAAATAACGCATGGATTCTGCTGAAGCAATTCCTAGAATCCGTTCCATCGAGGCATCCGCATCTGCAACCAGCAAAGCACTTGGCATTCCAACTTCTAAAAGCGTCAAGGCTATCTTGCTCTCAGGTGTATTCGGGGCAGTTTTTGCATAAGCATTTAAAGACTCTAAAAGCGGGTCCATCATCACTTGAAGTCTCAAAGCTTGGCGTAGACCATCGCGAGTTCGATCAATATCAGCTCGAGATGCTCTACTTTCGATCTGGCACTTCAGAGTCATCGCATAAATTAAAACAGCATCGCTTCCAAACATATACGCTTGCCAGCGTGCATCCAAAAACTCTGCAGCCCTAAAGCCGGCAAAGCAATATCACAACGCTTTTGTGTCACATCAATCATGCCTAAGAGTGTTGCAGTCAACATACGTTCATAAGGCCTGCCTCGATAAGGCGTTTGGCTATCAGTTGTAAAAGCTTTGCTGAAATTCTCAGGATCTCGCAAATCTTCAAAAGTGTTATACGCTGACTCTAAATAACCCTTAGCGCGCTTAATCTCTTCAGGAGACAAATCTCCACGCCGCAAGAGACCCATGCCTTCTTGCATATCTAAAAGCGTTTTATCGTTCACCCATGTCTCTTTGGCTTCCAAAATCGCTTCGTCCGAAAGCGGATAGCCGGCCCAAAGTTTCGATAGCTTGGGATCAGACATAGAAGTACGATGAGCTCCACAACCCACCAAGCTCAAGATAACTAAGAGCAACAATAAACGCATAATTTATTAAAACGGGATACTGGCCGGCGTGTCAATAAGAAGAGGAGACATGAAACATTCCGACCCAGCAACCCGGGTACTATCTAGCAACTGGCCTGCCTGCTCGCAAAAATCGAACAATTCCAGCTAAAATCAAGGACTTAAAGAGTCCCGGGAGTATAAATGGCAAAACCCCCAGCTGAATCGCAGACTTAAGGCCCAAGCCACTACTCAGCCAAAGCACCCCAGGCACATAAATGCACAAAACACCTACGCAATTTAATAACAGCAAGCTTTTGAAACTTCGCTCATCTAAAAGATCTCGAAGCGCTGTCATTGCCCAAATAGCAAACACAAAACCTACTAAATAACCTGCCGTCGCCCAGCCCACTGCTGCTGTGAACAAATAAGGCACTCCCGCAAAGCCCATCAACACATAAAAAGCACCCGCTGATCTAGCTGGCCATTTGGGGAAACAAAGCCCCAACACCATCACTGCCAACGGCTGAAACGTAATCGGCACTGGCTCAAGTGGAATATAAAGCCTGGCTGAAACAGCTAAAAGAGCAAATCCTAGCGTTGTAATAAAAAGTTTGGTCCATACATTCGATGCAACACGTGTATTCATACTGGTTAACTAATCGAATGCATCACAATTGAAAAGAGTTGAACTCAAGCCCGGGACGACAGTTCGGGAATCAGCCTCACCAAAAATTCACCCAACTTTTGAGAAGCCTTGTGGCCTACCTCGGTCACTTCTTCGTGTGAGAGTTTTTGAACACCCATGCCTGCAGCTAAATTGGCGACACACGAAAGCCCCAAAACATCCATATCCATATGATTGGCAGCAATAGTCTCGTAAACCGTGCTCATCCCAACCATGTCAGCACCTAGTAATTTCAGCATTTGGATTTCAGCAGGCGTTTCATAGCAAGGCCCTAAAACACCCGCATAAACGCCTTCTTTTAAGTCAGGATTTATCGAATGCGCTAACTTTCGAAGTTCGGCCGAATAAACGTCACTCATATCCGGAAAACGCAGCCCAAGCTTATTGTCGTTCTTACCAATCAGTGGATTATCGCCTGTTAAATTTAAGTGATCACGGATCAATACCCAATCACCAACGCCAAAAGAGTCGTTAATGCCGCCAGACACGTTTGTGACAACCAGCTTCTTAACTCCCCATTCGCGTAATTTTCGAATCGGGAAAATTACCTGCTGAGCAGAATATCCCTCATAGCGGTGTACGCGACCTTGCATGAGTAAAACAGGTGTCTCGCCAATAAAGCCATGCACAAAACGCCCTGAATGCCCGTCGACAGTAGACACTGGAAAGTCTTTAATTTGCTTGTATTCTAGATACTGAGGGTCGCGTAGTTTGTCTGCAAAGGCTCCTAGGCCAGATCCTAAAACAACAGCGATCGAGGCACCAGAAAGTTTTTTCATTACTTGCTCATCGAATCGATAAACTCGTCATTGGTTTTCGTGCCCTTCATGCGGCTTAGCAAGAACTCCATGGAATCAATCACGTTGAGCGGATGCAAAAGCTGCCTTAAGACCCAAATACGGTTCAAAACATCTTTATCCATTAAGAGTTCTTCTTTACGCGTACCAGACTTATTAATATCCATACATGGGAAGATTCTCTTCTCCATGAGTTTACGATCCAGTACGATTTCAGAGTTACCCGTACCTTTGAACTCTTCGAAAATCACTTCATCCATACGGCTGCCCGTATCGATCAAAGCGGTACTAATAATGGTCAGTGACCCGCCTTCTTCGATATTACGAGCGGCACCAAAGAAGCGCTTTGGTTTATGCAAGGCGTTTGAATCCACACCACCAGACAAAATCTTACCACTCGGCGGCACAACCGTATTATAGGCACGACCTAAACGCGTGATGTTGTCGAGCAAAATCACCACGTCTTTTTTCATCTCGACCAAGCGCTTGGCTTTTTCGATTACCATTTCCGCAACTTGCACGTGACGCTGAGCTGGTTCATCAAAAGTAGACGCAATCACTTCGCCTTTAATATGCCGACGCATATCGGTCACTTCTTCTGGGCGCTCATCAATCAACAAGACCAACAACGTCACTTCTGGGTGATTGGTCGTGATGGCATTCGCAATATCTTGCATCAAAACAGTCTTACCAGCTCTTGGAGGCGCAACTACCAATGCACGCTGCCCTTTACCAATGGGGCAAATCAAATCAATAATACGTGTGGAGTAGTTAGTCGGGTGGCTTTCAAGTTTGAACTGCTCATTTGGATAAAGTGGCGTTAAGTTATCAAAAGAAATTTTGTTACGATGCTCAGCATGCGTAATGCCATTAATTGTCTTGAGCTTTAATAACGAATAATAACGTTCTTTTTCAGCAGGAGGCCTGATCTGCCCACGAACTGTATCGCCCGTTCGAAGCCCATAAGCTCTAATTTGCGAAGGCGCCACATAAATATCATCAGCAGACGGCTCATAGTTATAAGCGGGCTCACGCAAAAAGCCGTACCCTTCTGGAAAGGTCTCTAAAGTACCTTCACCAAAAATGGCACCCTTTTGCTCAGCCTGCCATTTTAGCAGAGCAAATACCATATCTTGCTTACGCAGCAGAGCATCAAAATCAACGCCAATCTCAGCAGCCTTAGATTGCAGCTCTTCAATCTTGGTGTGTTTCAGCTCGGACAAGTCCATGGACTCAATATCCGGATTAATTTCCGGAACAGCCTGTGCTGGCATCTGATCAGATCGCTTTTCTCGATGATGGTGGGAACGTGGTTTACGTTTAACTTCGCTCATTCAGCGTGCTCCTAGAGGTCCATCAACAGCTCTACCAAAGTCCTGACTCCAAAACCAGACCCCCCAACAGGGATATAAGACTGGTCTTTTTCATTACGAGCAGGTCCTGCAATATCCAGATGTGCCCAATGAACACCCTTTTCATCAAATTTTTGCAGGAATAAGGCAGCCGTGATGGCTCCTCCATAACGTTCACCTGCATTTTTCATATCCGCAAGAGGGGTCTTCATCATTTCAAAAAGATCATCTGGCAAAGGCATACGCCAAAATGCCTCACCAGTCGCATCTTCATGTGACTGAAGCTTCTTAGCCAAAGCATCATTGTTGGAGAAAACCCCTGCAATTTTGGGACCTAAAGCCACCACACACGCACCCGTCAAAGTCGCCAAATCGATAAGTATGTCTGGCTTTTCTTTCTCTTGAGCATAGTTCATGGTATCAGCCAAAACCAGCCGGCCTTCTGCGTCTGTATTATCAATTTCAACGCTCAAGCCTTTTCTAGAAACAATAATATCATCTGGGTGATAAGACCTAGCATCTACCCCATTTTCCACACAGCCCATATAACCTGTTACAGCTACATTGGGTTTGAGCTGTGCAATGGCTTTCATGGTTCCCAAGACAGCAGCAGCACCTGACATATCGGTCTTCATGTGCAGCATGCCAGCAGGGGGTTTAATATCCAAGCCGCCCGTATCAAAAGTCACCCCCTTGCCAACCAGCACAACATGCTTCTTAGCTTTCTTTTTAGGGCGATAGGCCAGCCGAATCACCCTAGGCGGCGCATATTCTGCCGAACCCCGAGCAACAGCTAATAAAAGCCCAAACTTCTCTTTTTCAAGCTCTTTTTCACCTAAGACTTTAACATCTAGCCCAACCGCTTTAGCCGCCTTTCGAGCCTCTTTGGCCATGGCTTCTGGGTTCATCACGCTAGGGCCTTCATTCACCAGGTCACGCGCCAGGCTCACGGCATCTGCAATAGCTTGAGCTGCTTTAATTTCATCTTTGGCTTTTTTGGATCCTGAACAAAAAGCAAACTCTTTGACATAGCGCTCTTCTTTTTCGCTGATGTGCCTATCAAATTTATAAGAAGCAAGCTGAACACCTTCGGCAGCTGCTTTCACATGCTTGCCATCTGCAAGCACCAAGCCTACTTTGGCAGCATGCTTGCATTGAGCTAACTTATAAGCTGACGCCGCTGCTTTTCTAAAACACTCTTCAGTAACTTCTGCTTTTTCGCCCAGGCCTACTAGTGCATAAGCTTTAGGGCCTTTGCCAGCAAAATTATGTGTGAAAAAAATCTCGCCAACTTTGGCTTTAAAACCCTCATGCGCTGCTTGCTTACTAATCTGGCCTTCTAATAATTTTTTGGCATCTTTGGCATCGTAAACCATATAAACCAACAGATCGCGAGACTCTGACTCAATATTCTTCGACGAGGCGCTTACTAATTTCATAGAGTTTGGATTATGCAAAGTGCATGAAGGCGTCAAGTATAAAAGCCATATCAGGCATTTGACCGATAGACATCTTCCAAGCTGTTAGCTTATGGTTTTAAAAAGCAAAGCCGGTCCCTCCGACATCAACAAATTTTGGAGGGAACCGGCAGCCACCTAAGGCTGAGAAACACATAAACTCTCGGCCAATAACCGTCAACGCCAAGTTGACTTGGGAGAGTTGTATGTCGAAGTTAGAATTATCGAAGAGAGCACAGAAAGTATTGGAGTGGATCCGTTGTCACCCTGGCGCAGGCCAGGGTCCAGATGCTGGCCTCCGCCAGCATGACATTATGATTCGCCAACAAACATTGGCTGATTTATTGGGCTGTTC
>JAESQZ010000231.1 GCA_016764955.1 Deltaproteobacteria bacterium
ATATTAAATATACTTAAATATCTGACTTGTCAACGCCAAAACTCGGGGCTCGGAAATAAATGTTTTTACACAAGTGCTTCTTGTGAACGAAGCGCTTCTCTGAGGAGATGCGCTTTGGTTGGTAACTTATAAACGAACGAAATGAGGTATTACTATGGGTTCTTGTCAATCATCAACAGCACCAACAGCTCCACGACCACCGGCTCAAAATCAGGGCCAAGCTCAAAAAACTCAGCAGCAGCAGGCAGCAGCTAAGCCAGCTCAGACTCAGCGCACTCAGCAAGCTAAACCAGCTGTGCAGGCCAAACCGGCTCAGCAAACACAACAGAGCGCGCCTGCTCAGCAAGATAAGCCGCCACAAACGGTTCCCGTGGATACTTTTGCTGCTGCATCAGCGCAAGCTGCTGCGGCACCAAAGCCAGCTCAAGCTCAGGCTCAGTGCGCTCAGCAAACCACGACTCAGCAGTCATCTGGTCAGCAAAGCGGCGGTCAGCAAGCCAGCCAGGCTTAAGCTGTTTTCTGCTTTTTTAATTGTCATACCAGCCTTCGCAGGTATGACAGCCTTGGCGTTTTACAATGCCGCGGCGTTTTCTTGCAAATAAGAAGCTACACCTGCAGGGGTTGGGGTCATGGCAGCCTTCCCTTTGGCCCAGCCGGCGGGGCAGACTTCGCCGTTTTTCTCAGTATGCTGCAAAGCATCAACCATGCGTAGGGTTTCATCTACATTTCGGCCCAATGGCAAGTCGTTAAGCGTGGCATGGCGCACGATGCCAGACTTATCAATCAAGAAGGTGCCTCTGAGCGAGACTGAATCTTCTACCAAGACACCGTAATCTCTGGCGATTTCTTTGGTGATGTCCGAAACCAGTGGAAATTCGATTGGCCCAATACCACCTTCGCCAACTGGGGTATTTCTCCAAGCATGGTGGCTGAATTTGGAATCTACAGACACACCAATGATTTGGGTGTCGCGTGCTTCGAAATCTTTGGCTCTGTGAGAAAAAGACAAAATCTCAGATGGGCAAACAAAAGTAAAATCAAGCGGATAGAAGAACAAGCAGACATACTTTTTGTCTTTAAAGCTGGAAAGGCTAATTTTATCAAACTCGCCATTGGCCATAACGGCTTCGGCGCTGAAATCAGGGGCGTTTTTTTGGATTAAGCTGTACATATGAAATTCTCCTTCAAAAATCTAAATGGTGCCATCAGCAATCTGCTGCCGATACTGCGCCATAATCTGTATCATGATATGCAGGTTGTGAATACTGGTTAAGCTAAGAGCAGTTAACTCATGAGCTTTAAATAGATGGTGAATATAAGCAGCCGTGTGATTTTGGCAGGTATAGCAGCGGCAATCATCCACCAAGGGCCTGAAATGCTTAGCATAAATTCCCCGAGTTATATTGAAATGCTGATTGCCTGGCATCAAAATAGACCCATGCCTAGCAGCCCTGGTTGGGAAAGCACTGTCAAAAGTATCTACTCCCAAGGGGATACACGCATCAATTGAAGTTAAGTCTCCAATGCCTAATAAATGATTTGGGCGCTCTTTCGGCACAAATGGCATGACTTCTTGCAACATTTGAAGCATTTCAGGCCTGTTTTTGCCCAAACTGCCGCCAATCCCAAAGCCATCAAATGGCAAATCGCCTAAATAAGCACAGCTTTTTTTGCGAAGCTCAACATCGACTCCACCATGAACCACCGCATAAAGTGCTTGATTATTAGTATTGCGCAAGTGCTCGTCTAATGAGCGCTTTTCCCAGCGGTGCGTTCTGTCTAAAGACTTTGATAAATCTTGCTGCTTCATATGGTAGGGTGGCAGCTCATCAAAACTAATCATGATGTCTGCGCCCAACTCTTTTTGAGCCTGGATAGATGACTCGGCAGTGAGAAAGATTTTGGCCCCATCCCGATAAGATCGAAACAAAACGCCATCTTCTGTGATTTTAAGCACGCTTCCATCTGTCTTTTTGGTGCCTTGGCTTTTAAGCTCGCTGGCCACAGAGCCATATGCCAGGCTAAAGACCTGAAATCCGCCAGAATCTGTAATAATCGGCATGCCTCGGTTCATGAACTTATGCAAACCACCTGCTTCTTGGACAACTTTGCTGCCAGGCTGAAGCATCAGGTGATAAGTATTACAGAACATGAGCTGCACGCCTAAATGCTCTAAAATTTGGCTATCCAAAGACTTCACGCAGGCATTTGTGCCAACTGGTACAAAGTTAGGCGTTTCGATAATGCCATGAGGCGTATGAATGCGCCCTAGACGTGCCCTGGATTTTTTAGACTGATATAAATTTCCGAATTTCATAATGTTTGCCTGGCTGGGATCCAGATTGCAGAAATTATTAATACTTTGACCAAATAGCTGAAAATAAAGACTTCTGGTAAGGAGTCAACCAAGCCCCAAAGTCCTAAAGTTGTAAATAAAAAAGTGTCTAGTGCCTGTGATGCCATGAGCGATAATGTGCTTCGGCTCCCAAAGTGCCACTGTGGCAGGCGCTTTTTCAAAAAATCATAAAGCAGCACATCAAATTGCTGGACAATCAGGAACGAAGCAATGGAAGCGCAAAACAAGCGCGGGGACGGGCTTAAGAGAGCTTGGTAATAACTATGTGTGCTATCGGCAGCGCTTGGTATGTAAGCCAAGTGGAGCTGGCTACTTAAGGCGAAAAAAAGCATGCTGCCAAAGCAAATCCAGGTGCTTTTTTGGGCGATATCACGCCCGAATTCTTCTTGTAGAAGATTTAAACTCAAAATACTGCCAACCGCAAAGGCGTCGGAACAAGTTACTTGCAAGCCGAATAAATCAATTTGCTTGAGCACTAAAAAATTGGCCATGACCGCTTGTAGGCATACAAGCGTGACCAAAGCTTCTTTGCTGATTCTGGCCGCTAAAAAGCAGCTGCCTATAATAGTGGCAATTTGGAAAAGCAGTATTAATTCATTCATGAATAGTGAGATTTAGAGCACAAATTAAATGGGTCTAAAAGGGGGCTGTGATTGTCATCCCGGGCTTGACCCGGGATCCAGTCGCTGGTTAACGGGACATCATGAAAAAACAACGATTTCAAAAATTTTCGTTTGCTTTAGCAGGCTGATTATAATCAAGCGTTACGCTATTTGCTGGATCCCGGGTCAAGCCCGGGATGACAGGCGGTCACGGCTGCTTAAAACACTCTTTTCTAAGAAATTTAAGCTCTTCAATGCTCTGCTGGATGTCCTCTAAGGCCGTATGGGTGCTTTCTTTTTTAGGTGCCTGCATTTTGAGCCACTCTTGGCAAACCATTTTGAAAGATGAAACATCAAGCTGCCGGTAGTGCAAGTAGCCTTCAACCATTGGCATGTATTTTTTGAGAAAGCCTCGATCTACATAAACTGAATTGCCTGCCAAATAGCCTCTTTGGTAGCTGACGTGTTCACTCAAGACTTCCATTAGTTTGTGTTCAGCTTCAAAAATAGCGTGGTCCGAAGCTCGGACACGTTTGAGTAGGCCATTATTGCTATGTATGCTTTTAACCACAGGAGATACTTGGAGCAAAGTAGCCTCAGGTTGCCAGATGGTGACATCAACGCTTGCAAGCTCATTCAGGTCAAAATCTGTAATGATCATGGCGGCCTGGATGATGGCACAGGCTTCTACATCAAGCCCGGTCATCTCTAAATCAATCCAGACCAGTCGTTCAGGGGCATTATTCTTTGCTCGAGCGTTCATCTTATTCCCATTCTATGGTTGCAGGTGGTTTAGAGCTGATATCATAAACTACCCTTGAAACGCCAGGAACTTCGTTGATAATCCGGTTTGATACTTTTCTTAAAGTCTCACGCGGCAAATAAGCCCAGTCTGCAGTCATGCCATCTGTGCTTTCTACACAGCGCACACAAATAGTTTCGCCATAACTTCTGGCATCTCCCATGACGCCGACGCTTTTTACTGGGAGCAATACAGCAAAATACTGCCAGTAGGGGCCTGAAATTTCTTGACGTACGATTAAATCTGCCTTGGCTAGAAATTCGCAGCGTTCAGGTGTGACTTCACCCAAGATACGAATAGCCAGGCCAGGTCCAGGGAAGGGCTGGCGTGCCACCCACTTTTCTGAAAGTCCTAATAACCTGCCAAGTTTGCGTACTTCGTCTTTGAAGAGCATGCGCAATGGCTCGACTAATTTAAGATGCATGCGCTCGGGTAGGCCACCGACATTGTGGTGACTCTTAATCACCGCGCTTGGACCACCATGTGCTGAGACTGACTCGATGACATCAGGATATAGAGTTCCCTGGCCTAGAAATTTGGCATTAGGGTGTTTCTTGGATTCGGCTTCAAAAACCTCGATAAAAGTTTGGCCAATCGCTTTTCGTTTTTGTTCAGGATCTGTAACGCCTTTGAGGCGACCCAAGAAAAGTTCTTTAGCGTCGATAACAAGAGGCTTTAGTTCGCTGATTTCTTCAAGTTCACCTAAGCGATGAAGCCCATGATTGACATAAATTGGGATGAGCTTATCGCCAATGGCATTTTGGATTAGTTTGGCAGCGACTGAAGAGTCTACGCCACCGGATAAAGCCATAATCACTTGAGCATTGCCAACTTGTTTTTTGATGCGCTCCACTTCTTCTTCAAGAAAGCTGCTTAGCTCGTAATCTGCTTTGAGCTTGGCGATACTAAATAAAAAGTTGCTTAAGATCTTAGTGCCTTCTTTGGTGTGTGTGACTTCAGGGTGAAATTGCACACCATAAAGCTTTTTGCTTTCACACATAAACGCCGCATGAGGGCAGGTACTCGTAGAAGCGAGCGTTTCGAATCCCGCTGGGAGCGCGTCAACTTGATCACCGTGGCTCATCCAGACATCAGGATGCTCTAGATTTTCGAAGAGCTTTGAGTGGGCTTGCAGATCAAGCTCTGCGTGGCCAAACTCAGATTTTTTACTGGGCTTAACATGCCCGCCTAATTGATGAGCAATGCTTTGTGCGCCGTAGCAAATCCCTAAAATAGGCAGTCCGAGTTCAAAGAGCCCAGCGGGAAGTGAGGGAGAGTCAGAAACATGAACCGACGCAGGGCCGCCAGACAAAATAATGGCTGCAGGATTTTCTTTTTTTAAAGTTTCTAGAGAAACTGAGCACGGAAAAATTTTTGAATAAACTTTGAGCTCTCGGCATCTACGGGCAATAAGTTGAGTGGTTTGGGAGCCGAAATCTAGGATCACAACAGAAGTAGGTAACATGGGATAACTTAGGCAGGCTTGGTGGGCTTTGCCTAGGGGGATGATGGCAGGCTTTTGGCATGTTGGATTCAGGTAGGAGGGCGATTATATGCCTGCCGTTAGGCGAATCGTTGACCAAAACCGAATAGGCGAAGTCGAAATGACTCAAACTTTCTCGACTACACCAAATGCTGAACCAGAACTGTTTTCAGATCTATATCAACCAAGAAGAAGAGCTGCTTTATCAGTGACGACACCTTTGTTGGCTGACCAAGAAATGGCGCCGATTGTCCAAGAAAGCGGTGCTTTGGATAAGCCGAAAGAGATGGTGGATCAAGTTAAATCTAGCTTTTCTGCCCGTGAAACAGCCCTGAACGTAGCTGGTCTAATTCCAGAAGCTTTAAAGGAGCTTGGGCACCAGATCCCAGGCATTGGGGCG
>JAESQZ010000025.1 GCA_016764955.1 Deltaproteobacteria bacterium
ACGTCGGTCGCCAAGGGCGACCTCCTCAGGCTGGGCTGTGGCACCATTGCCCCTTAACGGGGCGAGATTTGGTTTTATTCAATTTTAGTACCCAATGGATGCAACTTTTTATTTGTGTAAATGGCGTTTGAACGGATTTTGGAAACAGCGCAAAACCTGTTCAAACGCCCCCTGTACCCCCGTGAACGGTTACAACAACACGATTAAAGTAACAGTCGGAGTAGAAGGCTCTTTTTGGACGGCCGTTTTTGAACGGGTGGATGATACGGGCCTTTCTGCTGCGCGGGTTATTTTTGGAAAAGAGCCAACGGATCCAGAGTTATATGAATGGATTTCAGAGAATTACCTGGAACTCAAATTCTCGAAGCCTCAGGACTTTAAGTTGGTGATTAAGCGTAAGAACCCAAAGCGGGTTCAGCGTGAAGTACGCCGAGAAGTTGAGCGTGCCAAGTCTCAAACGAAAGTAAAAGAAAGTTATGCTCAAGAGGTATTAAGACTTGAGTTAGAGAAGAACAAGAAAATATCCAAGCAAAAAAGCCGTGCAGACAAAGAGTTGGAAAAAGAAAAGCGCTTTGCTCAAAAACAGGCTAAGAAGAAAAAGAAGCAGCGGGGGCACTAGAGGCAGTCTCAGACAGAGCATTGGCTTCTCTGAAAAATACTATAGTATATAGTTAACTTTTTCTGCAGGTAGGGAGCACTCTGACAATGAACAAATAAGATTCTTCAAATCGTTTTCACTCAACTGAAACAAGGATCTTATTATGTCTAACCCTGCGCTATCTCTCAAAAATATATGCCTCCAATTTGCTGATGAAAAGCAGCTCTTTGAGGGCTTATCATGCACCTTTCAAAAAGGCCGAAATGCTCTAGTAGGGCGCAACGGTACTGGTAAGTCATCGATTTTGTGCATGGCTGCTGGACAATTGAAGCCTACTTCGGGTGAGGTTTTCCGAAAGGGGACGTTGCATATCTGCAATCAACAAAACGGAGTGGACTCCCCAGAATCTATAGCTTCATGGCTAGGTATTGCGGATACTTTGGCTGCGCTGGAACGTATTGAGGTTGGAGATTACTCAGAGAGTGATTTGGAACTAGCGCATGGTTGCTGGGGATTGGAGTCGGAGCTCTTGTCGACAATGTCTATTTATGGCCTTGCGGGCATGACTCTGCACACCCCGGTCAAGCAGCTCAGTGGGGGCGAGTTGACGAGGCTTCAGCTTGCGTTTGGATTCACTCGTAAGCCAGATATTTTGCTGCTTGATGAGCCTAGTAATAATTTAGATGCCTCGGCTCGAAAGAGGCTATACGCCGATATTCTAAATTTTAGCGGCATATTGCTAATAGCGAGTCATGACCGAGAACTTCTTGGCCATGTAGAGCGAATTTTTGAGATTACGTCGCTTGGCCTTAAAGAGTACGGTGGCTCTTACCAGGTTTATGAAGAGCAAAAGAGGATAGAAACCGAGGCTGCTCAAACTGTACTTGAGAATAGGTTTGGGCAGCTCAAAACCGCTAAAGTCCAGATTCAAAAGCGACGCGAAATCCATCAGCAGGGAGAAGCAAAGGGGCGGCGTGTCAAGAAGGCAATGATTGCTGCTAAGGGTAGGGTAGACAGGATAGCGCTTAATTCAGCAAAGGGGCGAAGTGAAAAAACCAACAAACGGATTTTGACGCAGGCAGACCGAAAGATGAACCATGTTAATAGTCAGCTGGCTTTAGCAAAAGCCAATATCGAAAAGAAATATAACTTTGCTATTACACTGCCTAAAACCAAAGTGAGTGCTCATAAACAGGTTATTCATGTTGCTGACATGACATTTGGGTTTCAGAAGCCTTTGTTTCAGGATTTTGACCTGTTGGTGAATGGCCCCGAGAGACTTGCACTTGAAGGCCCAAATGGAAGTGGTAAGAGTACACTTATTTCGCTGTTGCTTGGTAAACTTAAGCCCCAGTCTGGGTTATGTGAGCTCAAGGTTGAACGGGTGGCTTACCTCGATCAGAAAGCAACAGGCTTGGATTTAAATGCGACTGTGTCTGAGAGTTTCCAGCATTATAATAGAGCAATGTCATCGGCAGAATGCTTTCAAATTCTCGCTTTCTTTTTGTTTCGCAAGAAAATGCTGCAACAACAGGTTGCAACTCTCAGTGGCGGAGAGCGGGTTAGATTATTGCTGGCTTGTATATTAATGTCAGAGGATCCTCCTCAGTTATTGATTTTAGATGAACCCACCAATCACCTCGATATCGATAGTATCGAGTGTATCGAACAGGCTCTTAGTCGCTTTGAGGGCTCTATCTTGGCTGTTTCTCATGATAAGCGTTTCTTGGAGAATATTGGGGTGACTAGGAGGCTTAGCCTGTATGGTGTATGAGATAACTTATGAATAAAAATATCGCTGATATTGCCGAAGCTTATTATGCGGCTATGGTTAAGAAAGACCTCGATGAGTTAGCAACATATTTGCATCCAGATGTTCGGTTTAGTGGATTCATTGGAAACGTGAAAGGCAAAGAGACTTTTTTAGAGAGCTTAAAGAAGTTTGTTGATTTTTTTGAAACGCTTAAGATACGTGCGAAATTTGGTTCAGGAAACCAAGCGATGGTGGTTTATGATTTGAAATTTCCCGAACCGATTGGAGAGGTCCCAACAGCTTCGCTCATGACTATTGAGGATGGGCTTATTTCAAAAATAGAACTCTTCTTTGATGGCCGTCCATTTGAGCAAGCTATGACTTCAACCCAATAAAGATATCTAGTACGATCTTTTCATGATCTGCTGCTCGTTCGTCGTAGAGCTCGAAATCAGTTTGGTAAGAACGTTCGCCGCCTAAATCTTGAGCTGACATGTTCCAAATCTTAAACCAAGGTTCGCGAACAACTTCAGGCATAGGACCTGGGCCATTGGTGAATTTGGCATAAGCTTGTGCAGGGATGCTTAGCTTTTCAAAGCCTTCAGGAAGTGTACCAAAATCGTTAACTTCTTCGCCGATTAAATAAGTATAGTCGCCGTTGTGGTCACTTTCATAATTTGTGTAAGCGCAAAAAGTTGTGCCAGGCTTTTTACGATCTTGGATTTGATCCGCCAGCTGCCCGTGAAAATATTTCTGAACAATACCAAATATTTTTCCAGTATTAGGATCTATTTCAAGCTTGTTATTAGTTCGTACAGAAATACCCACTAATTTGATTTCTGGAAGACTGGCAGATTCTTTTTGCATGGGCAGAAAGTGACTTATTATTCGGGTTAAGCAATAGTCATTCAGAAGCTGACGCCCCTTAACGGGGCGAAGTTTGGTTCTGTTCGACCTTAATCCCAAATGGATGAAGCAATGAAAGCTTCAAATGGTGAGAATTACGTTCCTTTGACTACTTCTCATAAATGAGAACTTGACTTCTCATTTATGAGAAGTCATCATAAGACATGGATTTCTTTTGGAAAAAGCCTGGTTGGGAACAGGAAGATCGGCATTTATCGGCTCTTAAGGCGGCTCCTTTCAAAAGAGGGCTCCCGGCAGTTAGGCTCTCACCGGGTGTCACGCTCATTCGCGGTCCTAGGCAGGTTGGTAAGTCTACGTGGCTTAAATTGCTGCTCAAAGAGCAAGTGGATTTGGGGGCGTCTTGTTTTTACACCACCTGTGAAGACCTGAATGACCACAAAGATTTGGCAGAATTAATCAAGAGTCAAAAAGAGGTCTCCTATTTCTTTCTCGACGAAATTACCTTTGTTGACGAGTGGTGGCGTGCGATTAAGAAAGCAACGGATACAGATTTTAAGAAAGTCTTCATTCTAACTGGTTCCAATAGTTATGATTTAAGGAAAGGCCTTGATTTGATGCCAGGCAGGTGGTCAAAAGAAGCAGGCGAGCTTCAGCTTTTGCCCATGCTGTTCGAAGAGTGGCGTTCGATGATTATTCAGGCTGGCTGGCCTGAGCGAGAACGACTACAGCAAATTCGTGACTTTATGCGGATTGGTGGTTTCCCGACTGCCCTTGCAGAAGCAGGGCCCGAAATGAATACCCCTGAATATGCCAAAAAAGTCTATGCGCGCTGGATCATGGGTGACACCATCAAATTAAAACGGCAAGAAATATTCATGCGCGAGCTGTTGGGGCAGTTGGCTAAAACAATGGGGACTTCTATAAGCCTACATGGGCTCGCTCAAAAGACCCAGCTCATGAGCTATCACACGGCTCAGGATTATCTCTCTATCTTAGAGCAGGCTTTTGCATTGCGTTCACTTTATGCCTATGACCCAGAAAAAGATCAGTTTCACTTTAAAAAGGAAAAAAAGTTCTATTTTACTGACCCAATTGTTTACTGGGTGGCTCATGACCTCGCTGGTATGAAAGTTCCCGATGATTATGAATCTCAATTAGCTGAAATGATTGCTTCTGAGTGGCTCTTTAGACGTTTTACAAGACTAGGATATTATTCGACACGCAGTGGGGAAGTCGATTTCGTTCTCGGCAGAGAAAAGGCGATTGAAATAAAATGGGTGCCTGTTGTGCATAATTTGTCCAAGACTTATAAAAATTTAGTTTGTGCTGACAAGCGTGTGTGGCACCAAGGCTCGTTTTTTGATTTAGATTGAGTAGTCAGGTGACGCCCCGTTAAGGGGCAATGGTGCCACAGCCCAGCCAGAGGAGGTCGCAGAGCGACCGACGTTGGGCTGGGTTTAAACAAAAAACCCATCACTCCCTCCCCG
>JAESQZ010000232.1 GCA_016764955.1 Deltaproteobacteria bacterium
CGCGACTTAGCTTTCAATATTTCGGCGAAGGAAGGCCGGGATGTCGTATTCGTCTTCGTCTGCTTTACTACCATGCATGCTTAACGAATCATCTTCTTCAATCGGTGCCAAGACGGGTATTTTTTTCGGATCGGGTTTTGGCGAAAACGCATGTGGTTCAAAACCTTCAGGTACCGAAGCAACGGGATGCTTTGACTCCTCTGGCACAAAACTGGTTTTCACAGGCTCCCACTGAGCTTCCTCCACATGAGGAGCTGGCGGATGAAAGCTTGGTTCTGCTGCCTTTGGTTCTGGCGGATAGTAGCTTGGCGCTGGTGGGTAGTAACTCGGAGCAGCAGCCATTGGCTGAGGAGCTGGTGGATGAAAGCTCGGCGCTGACTCTACTACTGGCTGCGGCATCGGCTGAGCAGGTTGCTGCATAGGGACTGGCGCAGGAACTGGATCCCGGGTCCAGCCCGGGATGACAGCAGCGGGGCCCGGGATGATAGCAGCGGGGCTCGGGATGACAGTCTCAGCCGGGATGACAGTCTCAGCCGGGATGACAGGCCGGGGAGCCTCCTCCTCTTCATGCTCAAATCCAGTTGCAATCACCGTAATCGCAACTTCGTCGTCCATCTTTTCATCAACCACATAACCAAAAATAATATTGGCATCTTCGTGAGCTGCTTCTGTAATCAGCTCAATAGCCGCGTTAACTTCGTGCAGGGTAAGTGACTTGCCACCAGTAACATTAACCAAGATACCCATGGCGCCATCAACTGACACATCTTCCAAAAGCGGGCTTGAAATAGCCTTCTCAGCAGCCTCAATGGCTCGATTATCACCAGTACCTCTTCCAATACCCATGAGCGCCATACCTTGATCACTCATAACCGAAATCGCATCAGCAAAATCAACGTTTACGATACCCTGCTGTGTGATGATATCGCTGATACCTTTAACAGCATTCAGCAAGACCTGGTCCGCCATTTTAAAGGCATCCAGCATTGATGTACTCGCATCCGCAAGCTGCAATAAGCGATTATTTGGTACCACAATAAGCGTATCTACGGCCTTTTTAAGAGCCAGAACGCCTTGTTCAGCAGATTTTCGACGGCGATTACCTTCAAATAAAAACGGCTTGGTTACCACACCAACCGTTAAAGCGCCCAATCGCTGAGCCACATCAGCAATAATCGGGGCAGCACCTGTTCCAGTGCCACCACCCATTCCAGCAGCAATAAAAACCATATCAGCCCCTAAGAGAAGCTCTTCAATACGATCAATACTTTCTTGAGCTGCCGTGGCGCCTAACTCAGGCTTTGCGCCAGCACCAAGCCCTTTGGTGCACCCTTGCCCCAGCTGAAGTTTCATAGGCGATAAGCTCATATCCAGTGCTTGGCAGTCTGTATTGGCCACAATAAACTCAACACCAGCAATACCGTGCTGAATCATATTATTGATAGCATTTCCACCGCCACCACCAATACCAATTACCTTTATTCTTGGACCTCTTTGTTGCATTTCATCAAATTCAATCATTTTGTTTCTGCCTCCCTCCCTAAATCATATCCTGAATCCAGGCTCCCATTCTCTTTTTTATCCGCGAATAGAAATTTTCTCCACTATTTTGTAAAAATCTTTTTCGTAAATTACTTGCTTCATACAAAACCAAACCCACACCAGTCGCATGAATCGGGCTGCTAACCACATCAAGCAAACCACCCACACCCTTGGGAGACCCTCTTCTTACTGGCAGTCCCAACACATGCTCAGCAACTTCCACCATGCCAGGCAAAAGCGAAGAACCGCCAGTAATCACCACACCTGATGCCAACAGCTCTTTCAAGCCCACCCGATGAATTTCTCTCGCCACAAGCTCGAAAATTTCCTCAACTCTAGATTCCAGAATATCACCGAGTATTTGTCTACGCAAAATACGCTCTGGTCTCCCACCAATACTAGGCACTTCAACGACTTCATCTCTCCCTATCATTTTCGCACTAGCAGAGCCATATATTTTTTTAATTTCTTCTGCACTTTCTTGAGGCGTTCTTAAACCAACTGCTATATCATTTGTCAAATGATGCCCACCAATTGGAATTACAGAAGTATGCTGAATTGATCCCTGACTAAAAATAGCGACGTCAGTCGTTCCACCACCAATATCAACTATAGCCACACCGAGTTCACGTTCATCCTCACTTAACACAGAGTAAGCTGACGCTAATTGCTCCAAAACAATATTGGTTACTTCTAAGGAGCTTCTTTCAGCACACTTGATTATATTTTGTGCAGAACTAATAGCACCAGTCACCATATGAATTCGAGCTTCAAGCCTGGTACCCGACATGCCAAGCGGTTCTTTAATGCCCCCCTGCCCATCAACCCGGAAATCCTGAGGCAAAACGTGTAAAAGCTCCCTGTCTGTCGGAATCGAAAGCGCTTTTGCTGCCTCAATAACACGATCTAAGTCACTCTTCTTAACTTCGCCGTTCTTAATCGCAACAACTGCCTGGCTATTAAAACCCTGAATATGAGCACCAGCAATCCCAGCACAAACACGGCGAATAGGACGCCCAACCATGCGTTCAGCATTTTCAAGAGCTTGCTTAATAGACGCAACGGTCGCATCAATATTAATCACCACGCCTTTGCGCAACCCACGAGAAGGGCTTGTGCCAACCCCCACAATATCGACGCCATTTGGGTTCAACTCGGCCACGACAACCCCTATTTTGGTCGTCCCGATATCGAGCCCAACAAGCAAATTGTCGCGTCGAAATTTCACCACATCACCCTTTTTTAAAGCGGATAGGAATTTGATTGAGTTTTGAATCACCGTCAAGATACACAAAGGCTAAGTTATCAGCCTTACCTTTTAAGGACTTCAAAACTTGCGCCAGCTTTTCCCACTGCCCTAAGCTTTGTTTAACTCCAATAATCACCTCAAGCCCACCAGAAAAAAGCACTCGGCTTTGACCTTCTGAAAGTTTTTGAACTTCAACAATATTACCACCTGGGCGGTTTGCTTGCTTATGAGTTAGCAAAACCACAACGCTCTTAGGCTCAAAAAGCATTGGCAGTGCAAGCTCTTTTTCACTTTGCGCGACTTTGAAAGCAACCCCACGGCTATCTACCACCCAGAGGTGTTCTTTTTTGATAAGCGCAACTGGCTCACGTTCTGTCACCTCAACGACAAGCTCATGTGGCGGCTCCCGCCGAACGGCCACTTGAGCAGCCCAAGGATGCCTTAACGCCACTGCTTGCACGTGCTTCAAATCAACACCATAAAGGGGCTTGCCCACAAATTCTCTTAGATAAACCTGCAATTCTTCAGGCTTAGCTTGGTGGCCAGACTTGACAGATATGTGATGAATCGTCAGAGCAGAGCTTTGAGTAATCCAGACATAAGCGATTGGAATAACAAGACCACATCCAACAAATAAAGTTAATAATATTAATTGCCTTAAAATCCCCAACGTCTTACCTCATACTCCAACTTAATCCCAAACTTATCATAGACTGTTTTTCTAACCAATTCAGAAAGTTTAAACATATCCTCCGCTGAGGCCTTCTCATAATTAAGCAAGAAATTAGCGTGCACCTCGGAAACACACGCTCCCCCTATTTGCTTGCCTTTAAGGCCACAAGCTTCAATTAACCGGCCGGCAAAATCACCCTTCGGATTTTTGAACATAGAACCTGCCGAACGCTTCTTAGGCTGCGTTTGCTTGCGTTTTTTGGCCAGCAGCAAAGCTTGATGCAGCAAATCTGTTCTTCGCTCAGGCCTCGGACTTAAGCATTTTAAATACACTTTGCATAAGACTGCATTTTCTGGAAATTGCGTATTTCGATAAGAAAAACACATATCAACATGCTGCAACACAAGTGGCCCAGCAGGCGTTACGGCCTCAACATGTGACACAACTTCCCCCAGCTCACCCAGTGGTGTACCGGCGTTCATTTTCAGCGCACCACCTACACCACCCGGAACACCTCCCCAGCCAAGCGCTGTCTCCCACCCAAGCTCCAAAGCTCGGCGCGTTAGTTTCGGAAAAGAATAAGCAGCTCCAACGCTCACCTTGCAGCCATCTGATGAAACCTCAAGCTTATTAAAATCACCTGACAGGTGAATCACAAGGCCTCTCACACCGTCATCATGAATCAAAAGATTGCTGCCGCCCCCTAAAAAGTGTGTGGGCATTCCAATATTTCTGGCTTCTTTCATCAACAAAAAGAGCTCTTCTTGGTTTTTAGGAAACGCCAAATAATCCGTCGGCCCGCCAATCCTAAGAGTCGTATAGGGCGCTAACAAAGTGTTTCGCTGAACCTCAATGCCGTCAAACACCTTCTAAAGACTCCAGTATTTTCAAAGAAGCCTTCGTGACAGCCCCTGCGCCAAGCGTAATAATCACATCACCAGATTTGCTAAGCTCTAGAACGCGAGCGGTTGCACTTGCAAGCTCTCCCCCCTCAAACACACTAGGATGGCCTGTTTGCTGAATACCCTCCACCAAGACCCGTGAACTCACGCCCTCAACAGGCTCTTCATGAGCCGGATAAATATCACTAATCACCACACAATCAGCGTCTTTAAAAGCAGTCACGAACTCACTCATCAAGTCACGTGTTCGCGAGTAGCGATGAGGTTCAAAAAGAGCCACGATTCGTCTATCAGCAAAAGTCTTTTTGGCTGTTTTTAAAACAGCCTTTATCTCAGTGGGGTGATGCCCATAATCGTCAACGACTATCACGCCATTTTTTTCACCCACTTGAGTAAAGCGCCTTTGAACGCCTGCAAAATCCTCCAAGGCGCTTTTTATTGCATCAAGAGATATGCCCAGTTCGTCACCTACTGCAATTGCAGCCAGAGCATTTTGAACATTATGCTCTCCTAAAAGCTTGAGTTTCACAAGCCCCAAATCTTGATCAGATTTAACAAGTTTAAAAGACGTAAAATGGCGTTCGTGAATAATATCTTTTGCTTGAAAATCACTTGGTTCAAAAATGCCATAGGTCACAACACGGCGTTCCATTCGAGGCAGCAATTCTCGAACAGCAGCATTATCTTTACATAAAACAGCCAATCCAAAAAACGGCAGTTTATTTAAAAAGGCCACAAAAGCTTCTTGAAGTTCTGGCAAACCGCCTTTCCAGTAGTCTAAATGCTCCAGATCTAGATTTGTAACCACAGCTATATTAGGCAACAAATATTTAAACGATCCATCAGACTCATCCGCCTCGGCCACTAAAAACTTGCCCTTGCCATGCCGGGCATTAGAACCCAAATGATTGGCCTTACCACCAATAACCACCGTTGGATCCAGCCCAGCGCGTTCTAAAATCGCAGCCACTAAAGTCGTAGTCGTCGTTTTACCATGAGAGCCTGCTATGGCGATTCCTTGTTGAAGGCGCATCAGTTCTGCCAACATGCGAGCTCTCGGAATCGTGGGGACAGAGCGCTTTGAAGCCTCAACAACCTCAGGATTGTTTGAAGCAATACTCGAAGACGTAACAACTATGTCAGCACCTTCTACTTGACTAGCTTCGTGCCCATAAAAGATTTGGGCCCCCAGATTTTCAAGGCGCACCATATTATCGCTTCTAACTAAATCCGAGCCTTGAACTTTAATGCCCAAACTAATTAGAACCTCGGCAATACCACTCATGCCAATACCGCCAATACCGACAAAGTGAACTTTTTTTAACATAATTCGACAACTTTCTGCGCAACAATATCTGCTGCGTTTACCTTTCCAATCTGACGAGCTTTATTTGCCATATTTTCAAGACTTTTCAAGTCTAAAAGTACATGCCTAATCAAACCTGCCAAATTTTCTACCGAGCAATCAGCCTGGGCAACCATCACCGCAGCACCTGCTTTTACTAACTCCTCAGCGTTCTTAGTCTGGTGGTCATCGGCAGCTTGTGGAAAAGGAATCAATATCGAGGGCACCCCCATGGCAGTCAACTCAGCACAGGTCGTAGCCCCTGCTCTAGCGATTACTAATTTGGCGCTTTCATAGGCTTTTGGCATATCGTCAATAAACGAGCTTACTTGCACCTGTAGGCCTTGGCTTTCATATCGCCGCTTCACACGTTCTACGTCTTTACGACCTGCTTGATGAATAATTGGATAGTCCCGAATAATGTCTTGAATTAGCCCTAGAGCATCTGGTAGCATTTCATTCAGCGGCCTTGCGCCTCGGCTACCCCCTAAAATCATCATAGAGTTCTTTGAATTTCTAGGAAGTGGCCGATGCATGAACTCTTCTCTAAGCGGGTTGCCAAACGTTAAATATCGGCCTTTGGGAAAATAAGCACTGGCACTAGAAAAAGCCCCCCATATATGCTCCACAAAAAGCTTGCCCAAAATTCGATTTGTTAAACCTGGCACACTATTTTGCTCACAAATAACCCTTGGGTATCGGAGCAACCAGGCTGCCAATAAAACAGGCCCTGAAGCATAGCCTCCAACCCCAATCACCATATCTGGTTTAAAGCGCCTCAAAATCTGAATCGACTGAACAACAGCCCAAGGCAGCCTAAAAAGCGCCTTGATAATCTCTACTGGTGATTTGGATTTCAAGCCTGAGACATTAATATTTTCGAGCGCAAAGCCATACTCTGGCACCGCTTTCGCCTCAAAACCACTTTGTGTACCCACAAATAGAATTTCAGGCTCTGAACACTTGCGTTTTAAGGCCTGAGCAATTGCTATACCCGGAAACACGTGGCCACCCGTACCACCGCCTGCTATCAAAAATTTCATATATTTTATATATCACATTCACCTTGTCATGCCAGTGGAGGCTGGCATCCAGTTCTCGCCCACGGATGTGGGTGTGGGTGCCACAGCCCAGCCCGA
>JAESQZ010000233.1 GCA_016764955.1 Deltaproteobacteria bacterium
ATAGCTGCCGAAAGGCCAGAGGATGCAAGAATCATACACATCACCATAATTTGATATCGAACGGCTATCAGTGGGGAAATACCAGACAGAATTTGCCCTGTCATCATTCCAGGCAATGATACCAGGCCAACGGAAAATAAAATATTGATGGTGGGTAGCAAGGAGGTTTGCAAGGCGATGCCACGTGCTTCGGTGTAGGATTTATTTTGTTTGAGTTCTACTTGGAATCGTTCCGCTGCCAGGCTAACGCTGTTCATAGAATTGGAAAAGATCATCCCTGCTATGGGGATAAGATAGTGCGGTTCATACCAAGGGGTTAATTGAATGACTCCACCGATGATCACGACGATAGTCAGGCCGCCTCCTATCAAAATAGCAATCAACGCTTTATGGAAAAATTGTTTGCGATTTTTTTTGATGGGACGAAGTGAAATCCAACTTGCAGCAATGAGCATGATAACCAAAATCGATGAGATGACGAATCTATTATTTTGATTGAAAATATAATCCAGTCCGAAACCAATCAAGACGAGTTGGATTACCATGCGAAGTGTTGCGTAAAGAATCGTCCCCGGCTTAAGCGACCAACGTGCATAAATAACAACGACGATGAGCGTAAGGCTTAGAGCCAACAACAGGCTTGGAATTGAAAGGTGGTAAATGGAATTATTCATGCAAAAGGATTCCTAAGAGGCTTAAGCATACTCTTGATAAACGCCACGTGAGGTTTTGTTTCCTTGATGCCATTGTCAATTGCTCGAACTAGTTGTTTGGGTGATGGCACGACATTAATGGGAGATAGTACGTGTTGATAAGCAATCGTTAGGTCAGAGGCTGCATAGCCTTGTTTGCTGTTTTCTGCGGCAATATGCATGAGGGGTAAAAATAACCAGTGGCGTTTCCAATTGGGCGAAAAAGCATCTAAAGATAGAACAAAGGGATCAATTAGGCAGCGTTTAACGCAAACGGCTGGTAAATTATCAACCAAGCCGCCATCAATAAGCCGAGTGACGCCATGTTGGTGCATCAGCTCTCGCAAAATCGGAACCATGTGGGAATCATGTCGGAGGACATCGTAATGAAATATGCCTGGAACCGCAGAGGAGAATCCGACTGCATCTAGGACATCAAACTCTCGTGTAAGCTTGTCTTCACCTAAATAGATTGGCTTAATTGGTTTTTGGGTAAGTTGAAGTAAGCCTGCTATGACACTCTGTTCTCTTTTTCTGAGTTCAGCTAAATGGATATCAGGTTTTTGGAGCCAGTCTGTGGAGGGAATGGCATCAAGATCATCATCGGCAATGCCGCCTACTGCAACTCGAAACGGAATGGCGAGTTCGTTTAAATAAAGTGTTCGGCCATTGTTTTGAAACTCTGGTGCAAATATATCATGCAGATTTAGGCGAAAGCTTGCCGGCAGGCCAAAGCGACTGCCCTGCTCTGAACTTTGAGTGATTCGGCTCCAAATTAACGGTGAGGCAACGCGTTTGAAGTCTTCTACATCGAAGTGTTTTTGCTTAGCTCGATAAAGCCCCAGTAAAGCCCCCATTGAGCTTCCAGCAATGGCATCAGGAATAATCCCGGCCTCTTCGAGTTCTTGAAAGGCTCCAGCGTAAATAAATGCAGTGCCACCGCCTCCTGCAAGTGCAAGCGCGAATGGCCGTTTAGCAATTGCTTGCTCAAGTGCTTTGGCTTTTAGGCGTGTCCCGAAAAGAGCCAAAAGCTCTTTTTGTTCTTCTAACACCAATTGGTAGATTTTTGGCGTAAGTTGCTGAAGCTCGGGGCCTAGACTTGGGAGAGTTTTGAAAAGCTCATATAGTCGGGTACGATAAGCGTCACTGGCATGTCCAATTTCAATAAGCTTTTCACCTTGAACTTTTGAAACTCGAGCGAGGGAAAGAGCCCATCTAAGAACTGACTCGTCTGATGAGTTAAGTGAAAGTGAGCCAAGGCTTAAAGTGTGTACAAGTTTGGATTCTATTTTTGCCAGCTCTTTAGCAAAGACTCGATTGTCTTCTTCCACTTTGGTAGTCTACCTAATAGAGTGAGAGCATGACAAGCCTAGAGTTTTTGGATCTCATTGTGCAAGTAGGCCCCAATCGAGGAATGCAATATACAGTGCCGCAAGGCATGTATCGGCTTATTGCCCGCTATGAAGAGGGTTTGGTAGCTGATGAGCGGACTTTAAGCCCGGATTTGCAGGAACGCGTTATCAAACATCTACCAAAGCCAGGCTCTTACTTGCGAGGGCCAGATATACTGCTGGATGATAAGGCTTTAAACCCGGTTCAGGGTTTTATCTTGTTCGGATTCACTGAGAAACTCTGGGTTGACTTATTGGAAGAAGAAGCCAAGAATATTGAGGCTGGGGATTTTATCCTTTTGGGTAATACTCAGCTGAAAGTATCTTAAAGCTCATGTCACAAATGTCCTTATTTGATGTTAGCCCTACTAAAAAAGCTCCAGAGTGGACTGAGTTCCCTTTCTTAGTGGTTGACACTGAAACAACTGGCCTTGACCACAAAAAAAACAGAGTTATCGAAATCGCGTGGGTTTTATTTCAAAAGCGTGAGTTTATAAGCGGTGAGGGGCGACTTTGCTCTATTGAAGAGCCATTGCCGCCTGAAATTACGAGACTCACAGGCATTAATAGCAGTATGTTAAAGGGGCAACCTGAATTTTCTGAGCATATCGATGACTTTTTAAAAGCCTGCTCCCAAGCAAAATTTTTAGTTGCCTATAATACAAAATTTGATCGAGCTTTTATAGAGTCTGAGTTTCAGAGAGTGGGCGCAAGTTTGCCTGATATTCCTTGGGTAGACCCTTGTATTTATATTCGAGAAATCGATCGCTATAAGCGAGGGAAAAAGCTTGGTCAAGCAGCCAAACGCTGGGGCGTTCAATTAGATGATGCTCACCGTGCCATGGCGGATGCCAAAGCGACAGGTGAGCTTTTAGTCAAATTAATGCCTCATTTGAAAGTCAATTCGCTCGATGAACTCGTGAAGCTTGAAAAAGAATGGCGCGAAGAGCAGGACCGCCAGTATGAAGCCTATCGCGAGCGGCGGTATTAGTTGTCATGCCAGCGCGGGCTGGCATCCAGGCATTTTCTTCCTGAAAGATCATTCCGTTGAATGATGGGATTGTCCTGTTTTCGGTTGGTTATCCCTTC
>JAESQZ010000234.1 GCA_016764955.1 Deltaproteobacteria bacterium
GCGATGGTGCGGTATGGGGTGGGGTGACATAAACCCAGCCCTGTCGGGCTGGGCTGTGGCACCTTTGCCACGTCCGTGGGCGAAAACTGGATGCTAGCCTTCCGCCTACACTAAAGCTTCGGCGGACAAGTCGCTGGTATGACAATTTCAAATTCAAACATATTCATTCCTAACGACCGATTCTGTACAGAAGTGAGCTTTACAGGCTTGAACTAAAATGCTCTGATTGGGCATGGAGCCAAATCGCCGCGTTAAGCCGTCTCTTCGGGGGCATTTTCACCAAGAATCTTTTTTTATTGCTATCGGGGCTTGTGCCGTCTTAATTGCGACAACACCAAGTTCTCAAAAATTGATTGCTGCTTTAATTTACTCTGCTTCTCTGGTTTCTTTGTTGGGTATAAGTGCACTGTATCATCGGCCGCAATGGGGAGACCGAGCTAGGGTTTGGATGCGCAGGTTGGATCATGCGGCGATTTTTATTCTGATTGCTGGGACATTTACGCCGATTGGCATGCTCGCATTACCTGAGACAACCGGAAACAAACTACTCTGGATTATTTGGCTATTTGCTGTTTTTGGTGTTTTAAAATCTTTGTTTTGGGTTCAGTCACCTAAATGGTTTACTGCTATTCTATGTGTTGTTATGGGGTGGGTGGCCTTTCCCTATCTCCCGCAGCTATCTTCACAGTTGGGGGCTGATAGTGTGGCTTTGATTTATCTTGGCGGTATAATTTACACGCTTGGAGCTGTTGTTTATGCTTTGAAAAGGCCAAATCCTTACCCAGCTGTTTTTTGGTACCATGAGATTTTTCACCTCATGGTTGCTGTTGCTGCAGCTTGTCATTTTATTGTTATTTTCAGGCTGGTTGGTTAGTCCAGCCGATCATCTGACCAGCTGTTGCAGATTACTGTTCGTTCAAGATTCTTGCCAGAATCCGCTTCATTCTTGAATCGCACTGCAACGTTAACGACAAAAATCCCATTGCCAGAGTCTCCTGATATCTGAATTTGGGTGTTCTCCTTCATGTAGACGTCGGCTTGACGTTTCTCAGGTTTGCCTATGCTCCAAATTTCCATCTCATCAAGAGTCCATACAATAGAATTTGAACCCCATATTTCAGTCTCAATACGCTTTAAGCTGCCTCTTGCATCTGAGCAATTTGTTTCATGTAGAGCAAATCCTTGAGTGGCGAATAGGAATCCTAGTGATATGGCTATAAAAAAATGTCTCATGCTTAGCTCCGGTAATGTAAACCTAGGCAGAGCGCTAATTATTCCCTTTTAGGGACATGGTGTGATCGTTGAAGTAGTGGTTAGTTAACGTAAAAAATAATTAAGTTGTGAATGAAAGCTCCTCAGGTTTTGATTTATAGTTTCAACTGAGGAATTGTTTATGTGTCGACTAAATAAGCTATGCTGCTTTGTTTTGCTGGCTTTGCTCAGTGTGCCGGGAGGATTGTTTGCAAACTCCTATAAGGAATCCATCAAAAAGCTGCATGATCAGGCTTTGGTTTGTAATAATATTCTTCTTTCCGTTGATGAGAAAAACAAGGCTCTTAAATATCAAATTAGAACTCAAAAGGCCTGGCATGATCCGGTATTTGACGTCGGATATATTAATATGCCACTTACAGAGCCCTATTTGGGAAATAGCCCCATGAGTGGGGTTGAATTTCGTCTCTCCCAAAAGTTCCCTTTTTTTGGAAAAACAAATGCCAGGGCTGAAGTGGCTAGAGCCAAGTTTCAAGTCGGGAAAAGACAACTGGAAGAAAAGCGAAACAGTATTTTAGCTCAGATATCTTCTACTTATGTCTCTTTGGTTTTAAATCAGCAGCTTAAAGAGATTACTGGGGAACACTTGACGGCGCTTGGGCAATTTAGACGGAGTGTTGAGTCCGGATATCGAGTCGGTAAGGGTAAACAATTTCAAGTTTTTCGTTTGATTACCTTACAAGAACAACTTGAAGACGACTTGCTGCAATTTGATGCTGATGAACAAGAGCTTTTAGAGAAGCTTACTGGAGAGATTAACTGCAGCGATAGAAGAGTAATTAATATCGCTAAAACAATTCCTGTCGTGGAGCCTGGTAAAGCGTCTGAAGTTCCGCCAAGCAACCCGACTCTCGAGGTAATTAAGTCTCAAAAATAGTAGAATTAAAATCAGTCGATAAGTTTAAAAGAGAGAGACTGCCTGATATTACGCCTTATGTTGCTTATAGGATCAGAAGGGCTGTGCCTAATAGAGACAACGGATCGGATTTTATATCGGCCGGTGTCTCTATTCCCCTGACTTTTTTTTGGAATGATACAAAGTATGGCTCTCAGGTTAGAGCTGCGAAAAGCAATGCCAAGGCGCTTGAATATGCTTTTAAAAGTGAACTTGAAAAAACTTCGAGAGAGTTGTCTCGACAGCATATCCGATGGCGTCGTAACTTCCAAAAAGCCAAAACTTACGAGGAAGCGTTAATCCCATCTGCCAGACAAACGCTTGATTCAGCTTTAGCAGCTTATGGTGTTGGGAAAACTGATTTTACAGATGTTTACTTGGCCGAGTTGGAACTTTTAAATTTCGAGCGCCATGCTGTTAAAGCAAGGGCAAACGCAGCTAAAGCGCAAATCGAAACCAATGCCTTGCAGGGTGTTTATTCTCAAAAAAATCAGGTGAATGGCGATGAAACATAACTTAAGTGAAACTGGCATGACAATGCGGGGCCTGCGCTGGCATGACAAATGGGGTCTGGCAATGCTCCTAGTTGGTTTTTTGAATTCGAATCTTATTTTTGCACAAGCGCGGCCCTCTGTGACCATAGACCCCACGGTCGTGCAAAATATGGGTGTGCGAGTAGCCCCGGTTGTTAGAGGGACTATTTCACGCGATGTGAGAGCGCTCGGGGTGGTAAAAGTTGCTGAGGACAAGATCTCTACGATCAATCTACGTTTTTCAGGTTGGGTAAAAAAAATATACGTTGACCAAACAGGTCAATTCGTCAAAAAAAATGCGCCACTTTTTGAGGCTTATTCACCCGATCTAATTGCCGCTCAAGAAGACTACTTGCTGGCTATTTCAAGAAAGACAAAGAGCGTATTTTTAACAAAAAGCGCTCGTGATAGGCTGGTTTATTTTGGTTTATCTAAGTCTGATATAAAACGTATTGAACAGAAAAAAACAGCGCTTGAAATAATCACGATTCACGCGCCCCAAGAGGGGTATGTTTTGCATAAGAATATTGTGAAAGGGTCTCGAGTCAAAGCTGGCCAAGATTTATACAAGATAGGAAGCCTATCTAGCGTTTGGGTTAACACAGAAGTCTATGATTTTGATGCGCCAAGCCTAAAGCTGGGTGCGCCGGCGACTATTGAGCTTAGCTTTGAGCGTGGGAAGCAACACCAAGCAAAAGTTGCTTATATTTATCCAACCCTGAACTTGAAAACCAGAACGGTAACGGTTCGACTGGAACTTGAAAATAAAAACCTATCTTTGAAGCCGGGGATGTTTGCAACGGTTCGCATTAGAGGGGTTGAAAAGAAGAATATACTGAAGATTCCGAGTGAAGCCATTATTAATTCAGGGGATTCACAGATGGTTTTTGTGGCGAAGCACAAAGGTCACTATGAACCAAGAAATATTGTCACAGGCATGACAGGTTCAGACAGAACAACTGAAGTCAAAGAAGGCCTAAAGCAAGGGGAAGAAATAGTCGTCAGCGGTCAATTTTTGCTTGATTCAGAAAGCCAGCTGCAAGAAGCTGTACAAAAAATGCTTCCCCAAAAAGCGAGTCAATCTGAGAACTACTGGACCTGTGGGATGCATCCTCAGATCGTGCAAGATAAGCCAGGGCAGTGTCCTATTTGCGGCATGGATTTAGTTGAAAGGAAAGTTGAGGAGACGAAATGATCGATCTGATTATTTCGAAAAGTCTTCAGCATCGCGCCCTTGTTCTGATCGTTACGTTAATGGTCGCAGTTGCGGGAACCTGGGCCATGCTTACAACCCCAGTCGATGCCATCCCTGATTTAAGTGATGTCCAAGTTATTATTTATTCGGAGCACGCCGGGCAGTCTCCTCAAGTCATTGAAGACCAGGTTACTTATCCACTTACCACAGCGTTTTTGTCGGTTCCTGGTGCGGTAAACGTACGAGGTTACTCATTCTTTGGCTTTTCTTTGGTTTATGTAATATTCGAAGATGGAACTGACCAATACTGGGCTCGTTCACGTGTTCTTGAGTATTTGAATTTTGCGAAAGATCGACTGCCTAAAAACGTTGCTCCCAGGTTAGGGCCCGATGCGACGGGTGTTGGCTGGGTTTACATGTATAGCTTA
>JAESQZ010000235.1 GCA_016764955.1 Deltaproteobacteria bacterium
TCTTCATCCAAACCAAAAAAATCTAAGTACATAACTTATGTGATGATAACCCCAACCCATGGGGAAGAATCAACTAAGCTCAATCGTTGATACGAGCTAGATGAAATCAAAAGCACTGTTTCTCAGCTTAGTGAAGACCAAATGGGAGTTAGAGGCAGAAGAAGATCCAAATACAGCGTAATGCTGCTTTGTCATACCAGCGAAGGCTGGCATCCAGACAACGTTGAGCATAGTGCTGGATCCCGGGTCAAGCCCGGGATGACAATGTCAAAACATAATATGCTTATATTTCCTAATCGTTTCACGAACTTGGCGAACATAAGTCTCTCTTCGCTGCGAATAATCAACTAAGCCTGCGGATTCTTCATAGCCATTTTTTGGCAAGCCTGCGCGGCGATTTTTTGCTCGAATCTTGCGAAGTTTGGCATATATAGGATTGGTATTGATATCGTGAATATAATCAGCAACAGAAGCCCGGACAGTCGGGTATTTTCGGACTTCATAAGTTGCACCAGCCGGTCGCCTTTTAGGGACAATCCCACATCCTGGTTTAGAGCACCACATGCCAAAATAATTATTGCCTTCGCGAGCAAATCTGGATCGACCCCATTCAGATTCGATAGCACTTTGAGCAAGCGCTAAATCAACCGCAATAACATCCACGCGATTAAATAATTCAACCCAATTAGGTTTTTTTGGCTGCCAGTCGACTTGATACTTAAACGCAACTGCTTGAACAAAATCAAAGTCTAAATTATCAACCCGTGCTTTTTTAAGCCTTTTACGAGTATCCAAAATAAGATTGTTCTGCGCCTTCACCAAAGGTCTTAAGAGATTAAAAAAGGCTCTTTCTGAATTAAATACTTTTGGTCGTGTGTGTTCAGGTGGCACTCTCATCCAAAACAAGCTTGCTAATAAAAGAACGCCAATAAGAATCGCCAGCCAAGAGTATTTCATAAATGCCTCGAAAGAAGTTTACATCACAGATCGCTTAGTTCGAAACCAAACACCTCTATTTTGTCATGCCAGCGAAAGCTGGTATCCAGCTCAGTCTTCTGGTAGGTTCTGGATGCCAGCCTTCGCTGGAATGACAACATGAAACAATCTGAAATAGACCTAAGTATTGAACTCAAATTAGCCGAATTACTTGCTCGCCAAGCAGGTGAGGCTACTCTAAAGCTTCAGCACCTAGGCGTTGCACGCTACAAAGACAATCATGAAGGCCCGGTAACAGAAGGTGACTTAAAAGCTGAAAAAATAATCATTGGCGGAATTCATGAAGCCTTTCCAGAAGACTTAATTATCAGCGAAGAAAGCTTTATATCAGGCACCGAAGTTCCCAAAGCGCATCGCATTTGGTTTATCGACCCAATCGACGGCACCAAAAGCTATGTTTCTGGAGGCGAAGACTATGCCATCATGATCGGCCTTGCAATTGATGGCCGCCCCAAACTTGGCGTCATATTTGCACCTGCTACACAAACTTTATGGCGAGCTCAAAATGATAATGCCGAACGCATTGAACCCAATGGAAAAATCGTCAAACTCAATGTTCGGGATAAAAAATTAGGCCCAAACGGTTTCCGATTAGCCGTGAGCCATCACGCCTCCTCACCCTTTACACACTTTTTAAATGATAACTTACCAGTCGCCAAAGTCATTCGAAAAAGCTCCGTTGGAATTAAAACCGTGCTCGTTGCCGATGGCCAAGCAGATGCTTACTTAAGCTCAGGAAGAAATATTAAGCTGTGGGACACTTGTGGTCCAGCTGCTATCTTAATAGGGGCCGGGGGGATTTTCAGCAGCCTGCAATCACAAGAGCTTCAATTTTCGGGTAATATACAGCATGGGATTGAAATTATGGCCGCAACACCGCATGCTGCCTCTTTATTACAAAAGAAAATCCCTGAGGTTATTAAGCAATGGAATTTATTAAAAAGAACCAAGACACCTTAATTCTAGCCTGCCTTTGGCTATCCATGCTGGTGGGCTTAATTATATTGAGAGGTGTTTTACTGCCTTTTATTCTCGCTGCACTCCTAGCCTATGTGCTTCATCCGCTGGTTTCAAAAATTGCTGGGCGCCAAATTAGAGGATTTGAAATTCCAAGATTTGCAGCGGTTTTGATTATTTATGCCGCAATTGGCGTCTTCATCTACTTATTCTCGGCCTTCTTTTTACCCGAACTATATCGTGAACTCTTAAAACTCGGCAAAACAGCTACCGATGTCTTGAACTCACTCCATGATGCAGATTTGCAAGACTATGCCGGCCGTATTGAAAGCTTCTTAAGACATTACCAGCTGCCTTTTCAAGAAGTTGACATGCTGCAGTTTCTGCGCAACATGCTCGCTGAAATCTCAGAATTCGTACGAGCTCAGTCAGCCAATATTGTCATGGAACTTCAAGCACTCTTTAAAGGAGTTCTAAGATTCCTATTTGGGTTAATGCTCGTTTTGATGATTGCAGGCTTTGTGTTGGTAGATACAGATCGCATTCGCCATTTTCTCTTTAGATTGGTCACCCCTAAATCCAGAGCATCTTTCGAAGTCCTACTATCCAGGATTGACAGGGGGCTTTCAGGAGTGGTCCGTGGCCAGCTGACCATTTGTGTGGTCAATGCCATATTGACCTTTATTGGGCTCATTCTCTTAAAAGTTAAATTTGCCTTTATTTTAGCAACTTTAGCCGGAATTTTCAGTTTAATTCCCATATTCGGGAGTATTATCAGCACCATCCCAATCACCCTAGTGGCGCTTATGAGCTCATTTTGGACATCACTTTTAGCCCTTTTGTGGATAGTTGGCATCCATGCCCTGGAAGCTAATTTTTTGAACCCCAAAATTTTAGGCCATTCTGCCCAAATCCACCCTGTTTTAGTGGTCTTAGCGCTGGTAGCAGGGGAGCATCACTATGGAATTTTCGGGGCTCTGCTGGCGGTCCCTATTGCCAGTATAGTTTTAACCATGTTTCAATCGTTCCTGGCAAAGGCCAGTAACGATGCGAAACCGTAATAGCGAAACACATAATGCAGTTGGACTTGAGTTAGTCACTCGCGGGTGGCATCAAGAAGCTTTATCTCAATTCAATAAAGCAATTGCAAAAGATCCAAGTTACGCACCTGCCTATGACAACATCGCTTATCTACATGCTGAGCGAGGTGATTTCCTCGAAGCGCTCAAGCTCTACTTGAAAGCACTGGAGTCAGACCCGGATGACGCAACCATTCAATACAACTTTGGTTGTTTTCTATCTAACTATGCGAACGACATGTCACAGGAAGCTTTTGAATTAGCTACCAAAGCTGAAGTCGCATTTCCGGAAGCGCATTTTAACCTCGGCCTTACTCTGATGTCGCAAAGCCACCCAGAAGAAGCCATCGGGCAACTTCAAAAGGCTCAAACGCTTGATCCAGATAATGCTGATATTGCACCTGAGCTTGCAAGCGCTTTTTTAGCAGCTAATCATTTTAGACAAGCCATTCGAGTTTTACGAAAAGCTGTTCAGAAAAATAAAGAGCATCAGCTGGCCTGGTTCAAACTTGGAAGCTGTTACTTACAACAAGGTATTTTTGGGGAAGCTAATGAAGCACTTTCAAAAGCTCTCGAGCTAGATCCTCAAGATACTATTTGCATGCTTGAGCTAGCAGCACTTCGCTTTTTTCAAAAGAAATATTACAAAAGTGAGGCCCTGCTGGAAAAAGCGCTGAAGCTTGATAGAGAAAACGTTCTAAAGCATCTTAGAAAAATGCCTTATTTAAGCAGATTCGCTCATATACTTGATTTGTGACTCTAAACAAGAGTCCATGTTATCTAGTAAGAATTCTCTTAGAGATTCCTGCCCTGATCTAAGCGACTCATAGTAGCGCTGCCGCTCGCTACCATGAATAATCGCAGAACTATAGCCTCCCTGCCTCAAGAAGCTGTTCATATACAAACGGCCAAGTTTCCCTGAGCCTTCTAAGAAGGGAAAAACACGCATGAACTTCGTGTGAAATATAACAGCCTGATTAATAGGGTGCTGCGCTTTAAATTCGGGGTGTTCCGTTTGCTTGCAAAGCTCTTGGAGCTTGGACTTAATGCGTACCGGCTCCATCAAGTCATGCAAGTAGGTACCATGCAGCGGGATAATTCGTCGGAATTGGCCCGTCTCACGCTTGCAAACGTTTTCGTAAAGCTCACAGTGAAGCTTAACCACATCGTCATAGCGAATTTTCTTTGGCTGATAAGCTTGTGACTCACCAAGGCACATATTCTGAAATAGCTTTCGATGATTCTTAATCTCGTGCATGATCCGGTTCTTAAAAATACTTAAGCGAATCTTAGACTCAAAAGCGATGTAAATATCTTCATTGCTAATGACCTGACCATCTAGAGCTGAGTCATGCATCACGTACGCCCGGCTACACATATCCTGGAATTTGTGATTAAAGTCCTCAGACTTATTTTTTAAAGTATCTTTTAAATTTTGAACTTTTTCCTCGATGGCGAAAAAGCGTTCCCGAACGTCAAAGTCGTCGAACTCGAAAAACATTTGGAGACTATAAAGAATGCGTTTACCCCCGCGCATCTGTCAAACGACCGACCTGATCATTTTAGGTGCTGGCATCACTGGCCTTGCTGCTGGCTATTTTCTAAGAGACAAACTAAGTTGCGTCATTTTAGATGCCAATAACGAAGCAGGCGGCGTGATCAAAACCAGCAAAATCGGCGATTTTGTGCTTGAACAAGGCCCTGATTGCTTCATGAATACCAAGCCACATGTTTTAGATTTAAGTCTAAAACTCGGGCTTAAAGCCAAGCTAATTGAAAGCAAAGACTATCAGCGCCAAGTCTGGCTTTTAAAAAATGGTGATCTTGTTCCCAGTGATTACGAGAACAAATCTGTGCCTTATTTCTTAGGCAACAGAAAAACCCTATCCCGCACGCGGGAGAGGGCCTGCAACGGATCCTGCATCAGCTTCCGCGACGGCATGCAAACCCTCCCCCACACACTCGCCGGGAAGCTTAAAAACCAACTCCAGTTAAACACTCGCATCACCCACTTAGATCCAGCCAAGCTCGAAGTCACCTGCAATAACGGCCAAGTATTTAAAGCCAAAGCTATCCTATCAACTTTACCTGCATATGAAACATCCCACTTGCTTAACTGTCATCCCGGGCTCGACCCGGGATCCAGCAATAGTCAGCCTTGGTCCAAATTTAAAACCACCACCACAACCTCCCTCTACCTCGCTTACAAACGCTCTGCGATCAGCCACCCCTTAAACGGCTTTGGAATTATAATTCCCCCAACTGAAAACAAAAGCCTCACAGCAGTCACTTTTGTGTCGTCTAAATTCGATCACCGCTGCCCAGCTAATCATGTTTTGTTTAGAGTATTCACCAAGCAGGATCTCTTAGTCACCCTGGCGAAGGCCAGGGTCTACGCAGACTTCGAAGCCATCTTCAA
>JAESQZ010000236.1 GCA_016764955.1 Deltaproteobacteria bacterium
GGCAGCATTTTTGTCATCCCGCACTTGATGCGGGATCCAGCTGGATCCCGCATCAAGTGCGGGATGACAGACATGCTGCCTGGGATGACGATTAGTCTGTCCAGTTTCCAATGTCGTCCTCGGTGTCCGTTAAACCATCCGGACCACTTGAAATCACATCACAACTTCTTGGGTTATGAGTACCTGGGCAAATAAGCATGTATTCATTACCCCAAGGATCTACTGGCGCTTGCTGCAAATCACCATTGTTAATCAAATCTTCCCAGCTTGCAGGCGCCTTTCGACGCTCCGCCTTATAAAGCATCGCCTTTTGTCCCAACCCAATAGCCTCTGTACGAGCAACACTTTTTTGGCCTTTTGTCAGCTGACCAAAAACCGCCACTGCAATACCAGCAATAATTAAACCAATTAAAACCATCACAATCATGATCTCAATTAGCGAAAACCCTCTAACGCCACTTTTCATATTTTCTCCCTTTATTGAACAAGTTGACTCATTTGCATAATAGGCGTCAATATGGAAAACACAATAAATCCAACACTAACTCCCATCACAACAATCATAATAGGTTCTAACAAACTAGTCAAAGTCGTTACTTTTACTTCTACCTGCTGTTCATAGGTCGTCGCAATACGCGTCAACATGCTCTCAAGCTCGCCAGACTTTTCACCAATAGAAATCATATGCGTGACCATTGGCGGAAAACAACCAGCTCGCTTTAGCGGCGCAGCAATATCCTCACCCTCTCGCACAGCTTCTCTAACATCATCAATGGCTTTTTCTAAAACATCGTTATTCACAATATTTCGAACGATTTGAAGGCTATTTAAAAGCGGAACACCACCAGCTAATAAGGTTGACAGTGTTCTCGAAAATCTTGCAACTGCTACCAATTGAACCAGTTGCCCAAAAACCGGAACCCGCATTTTAAAGCTATCCCACTTGGCACGGCCCTGGGGCGTCTTTTTCCATCTGATAAAAGCATAGATGGCCCCACCCAATAAAATTAAGAGCAGCCACCAAAAGCCAGATATCACATCGCTAACCCAAATTAAAAAGCTAGTCGTCGCTGGCAATTTGACTTTAGCGCGCAAAAAGATCTGAGAAATCCGGGGAACCACCGTGGTGAGCATAATCATCATGACCAACACAGAAACCAAAGCCATCACTGCCGGATAAGCCATCGCGCCCATGATTTTAGAATTTAGATGCGTTTGACGCTCCATCAAATCAGCAAGACGCTCTAATACAACCTCAAGCGCCCCGGAAGACTCCCCAGCCCGGACCATATTAATATAAATAGGCGAAAAAACACTGTGACGCGCCAAAGCATCTGCCAAAGACGAGCCTTCATTTACGCTCGAACGCACTTCAGAAAAAACACGCTGAAGCGGCTCATTTTCAATCTGCTCTAAAAGCGCGTTTAGAGACTCAACCACCGGCACGCCTGCCTGGAGCAATACCGCCATTTGGCGCGTCGTATTAGCAATATCCTGAGCAGGAATCCGCTTAAAAAAAGCGTCCAGTCGAATTTGCTTATTTAAAAGCCCGCCACCCGCTTGAGCAACCACTTTGCCCGAGGCTGCTTCTACTACAAAAGTCGCTAGTATGCCTTCTTTGCGCAGCAACATACGAAGCGCTTTGATGCTATCGGCATCATGAACGCCTTTTACATTTTTGCCTTTCGCATCATAGCCTTTATACTCGAATACTGGCATGTCTCTACCCTAACACGACATCTTCTTCACGCGTTACCCGGCTGACTTCTTCCAAAGTTGTATGCCCGGCTACAATCTTGCGGGCGCCATCTTCACGCAAAGTAATCATGCCTTGCTCGCGAGCCTTAGATTTTATCGTATTAGAATCCGCATTCTTCAAAATAAGCTGCCTAATATTTTCATCCACAACCATCAGCTCAAAAATACCCATTCGACCCAGATAACCCGTTTTTTGGCAGCTTTCACAGCCCCTACCACGCCAAAGTTTTTTCACCTTTTGAGCAGACAAACCCACCTGCGCTAACTCTTCTGGATTAGGCTCAAACTCTTCTTTGCATTCCTGGCAAATTGTCCTGACCAGACGCTGCGCTAATACAGCCATGAGAGAACTCGCTATTAAAAATGGCTCAACCTGCATATCGACAAGCCGAGTTACCGCTCCTGGGGCATCATTGGTATGCACAGTCGAGAACACCAAGTGGCCCGTCAAAGAAGCTTGAATCGCAATTTCAGCCGTCTCCCGGTCTCGAACTTCACCAACCATGATCACATCTGGATCCTGACGCAAGAAAGATCTTAAGCCACTCGCAAAAGTTAGATTGATCTTAGAATTAACTTGAACCTGCCCGATACCCGGCAATTGATACTCAACCGGGTCTTCAATAGTCAGAATATTAAGCTCTGGCCGATTAATCTGAGATAAACAAGCATACAAAGTCGAAGTCTTACCTGAACCAGTTGGGCCAGACACCAAAAAGATCCCATGAGAAGCACTAATAAGCCGATCAATAAGCTTTAAGTTTGTTTGAGAAAAGCCAATATCTTCAAGACTTTTTAAAACACTCGAGCGGTCTAACAAACGCATCACAATGCGCTCACCATGGCCTGTTGGAATTGTAGACACACGAACATCGAAATCTTTTCCAGCTACTTTGAGCCTAATCCGGCCATCTTGAGGCAGGCGCTTTTCAGCAATATTTAAGCCCGCCATAATCTTCAAGCGCGATAAAATCGAGTTTTGAAATCGCTTAGGCGGCCTAATAATCTCGTACAAGATGCCATCGATTCGAAAGCGAACCACCAGCTCTTTTTCAAAAGGCTCAACGTGAATATCACTGGCTCTATCTTTAACCGCCTGACTAACCAGCGAGTTCACCAAGCGAATAATGGGCGCTTCGTCATCTCCCTCAATATCCAAAAGGTCAACAACTTCATCTTCAAGGCCACCTTTTAGAGAGCCTGTTTCACTTTCTTCAAGCTCAGCAACCGCTGTCTCTGCTTGCCGAATCAGCCTGTCATAAGCCTTGTTAATAGAGTTAACAATAAGCTCAGGCGATGCAATTTGAATCTCTAATTCTTTCCCATAAAGCAGCCGAAGCTCATCGAAGATCGACATATCATAAGGGTCAGCGCACAAAACTCGTATATGATCTTGATCAGTCAACGAAACTGGAATCACGCGATTTTGCTTGGCAAAAGTAATGGGTATTGGCTTTAAAATATCCGGATCGACATCTTCTATTCCTAAAGTCTCAACCAATGGCAAGTCGGCTTGAGCAGAGAGAGCCTGTGCTAGCTGCGCATTATTAATGCGCTTTGACGCTACCAACAACTCGCCAAGCCGGCCGCCTTTTTTTTGCTGAAGCTCAATAACAGGCTCTATTTGCTCCGCTGTAACCCCAAATAAGCCAGTGACAATCTCACCAAGAGGTTTGCCCCACCAAATCTTTTCCTCGTTCATGGCAGTGAAATCCCTTTGTCACACCAACACAAGTCACCCTGGCGAAGGCCAGGGTCTATGCATCTAGATGCTGGCCTACGCCAGCATGACAGTCTCACTTGCCCTCCGCTTTAGCGCCGTCCTCAACGGGAACCACCTCAGGCGTAAACTCTTCAATCGGAGCTGGCGCTGGTGCAGGTGGTGGCAACTCTTCTACGGTAATGACTTCGGTTGGTATCAAATGCTTAGGCTCAACGTAACGCTCTTGCACAACACCTTCAGGAGAAACTTCTGGCTCCACATACGATTCTAGTGTGCGCACTTCATGCTTCGCCTGATCCTCATGAACCCGCTGCCTAATCACAATCTCACCAGGCAAACCAGGGCCGCCATTCTCGGTCTTTTGCATCTCATAGCCAACCTGGTTAATTAGATTGCTTAGAGGCCCCCGTTTCTTCTCGTAATCGACATAAGGGTCAAACTTGGTGATTTTATCCCCAAAATAAAGCTTCGAAAACATTTCCCTTTCCCTGTTTTTGCGTTCGTAAATCCTGCGCAAATCATCGTCGTTTCGAACCACATAAGGGGTTAGGATCAAGAGCAAGTTTCGTTTTTCCTTTTTCTTCTCTGTCGTCTTAAACAAGTGACCGATTAAAGGAATATCACCTAA
>JAESQZ010000237.1 GCA_016764955.1 Deltaproteobacteria bacterium
AACCCTGAGAACCGATTGGCTTGCGTCATCCATTTGGCTTCCAAGCTTTGATAGGGTCTCCCTTGGTATAGGCAAGGCGAATACGTGCGAGCGCTAAGTCTACTTTCGCACGTTCGTTATCGCTTTGGGCATCGAAGAGCCTTGTTTGTTCGTCTAGAACATCTAAGCTGGTTGCGTGGCCAGCAGCACGCCTGTTTTCAGCGCTTTTCACTGAGATATTTCCAATTTCGACTAGGTTGTTGGAGATTTCAAGAAGCTCCTGGTTACGCTTGATGGTCGTTAGAGAGCCCTGAATTTCAAGTTGGATTTCGCGTTCTAAGAGATGCTTTTTGTACTTTTCTTGGCGCCATTTGGCGTCTGCTGATTGCAGCGTCCCAAATCGAAAATGGCCGTCATAAAATGGAATCGTGAGATTTAAAGTCGCTTGAAATTGTTCCCGCCCTTTCCAGGGTAAATTCAGACCCAGGCCTGCATCAACAGTGGGCATAAAGCTCCAATTGGCACTTTGCTTGGAGGCCCAAGCAGCTTGAACAGAAATTTTCTGTGCATCTAAGTCAGAGCGTTTAAAGCTTTGGTCTTTGTTTTTTTCAAGCGCTAAAACATGAGGAGGATTTTTAACAGCTATGAGACTGTTTTCCCCTAGTAAAAAAGCTAAAGAACCTTGAGCAGCTTTTAAGTTTGCTTCAGAGCTGACGATTTTGATTTGGGTCTTTGCTACGAGTAACTCGGCGCGCTTTAAAGCAAGCCTGGAGATTTCTTGAAGTTTGGCTTTACGTTTGGCTGTTGCTAATTGTGACTCTGAAATCGCGTGTTGTTTTTTAGCGATTTCGAGCAAGTTTTGCTCAAGCCAAACGTTCCAGTAGGTGTTAGAAACCGCAAGAATTAAAGTTTCACGGCGTCGTTCAACAGACATCTTTGTAGCATCTATTTGTTTGAAAGCACCAATGCTATTCAAGATGCCGGAAATATTAACTAAGGGAACTGTGGTGTTTAGTGCGCCTGATAGATTTATTTGATCGTTTAGAGTTCCAGTGCCTGTTAGCGTTGGAAGTACTTTAGCCAAAGACTGTTTGGCGAGGCCTTTTTGAGCGTTAATATCTTCTTTTGCTTGCAAAAACTGTTCGTTGGCAGAAAGTGCTTTTTGAAGCACCTCATCAAAAGTCAATTTTTGCTCAGACATATTTTCTGGTAGAGCAAAATTTAAAATATTTTGAGCCAATAAAATTTGGCTACAAATAATGCTCAAAACAAAAATTCGATACATGCAAGTTCTTTAGGGTATCTTTGGTGCCTTGGAAAGCCAGGTGTGCGGACCTCACCCCCGACCCCTCTCCACCAAGTGGAGAGGGGAGATTAACTAACTGGTACCTAGCATCTCCCGGCCTGGGCCAAGCGACTTCAGTTCGGATGTGCTCCAAAAGTCTTAGGCCCTTGGCTTTGATTAAAGCCTCTTTGGCGGTCCAGATATCGAAGAATAGGCTGTCATCCCGGGCTTGACCCGGGATCCAGTGCTGGACCCCGGCTCGGGGGCCGGGGTGACGGTTAACAAGCGCCTCGTATTCACAAGGCGCAAAAAAGCGCCTGGCAATGTTCAAAGCTTGTGGGATAGGCCTTATGAATTCAAGATCAATGCCAACTGGATACTTAGAACTCACAACAATAAGTGCTCTGTTTTGGCTGTGGCTGAGCGAGAAATAAATATCCGGATGCCAAGGTTTACCTGAGTCTGCGTGCTGGATTTTAATTTGTTCGGGCTTTTGGCCAAGTGCTTTTCCGAGAATAAATTTAAGTGCCGCGTGAGCATTGGCCTGGCTGAGGTTTACCTCGAAGATTTGCATTAGGAATGCTTTAGGTCTCTCGCATGTTTTGGGCAATATGCGAAGTTTTTTGGGCACAGCTTTCTTGGTTTTACTGACTTCAGCAGGGCTATGGGCAAGTGGGTCTCATAGCGAGGATGAGGCGCACGATAGTGGTCCATTTGTCGGAACTGAGTTTGATTTAAATCGTTTTATAAACTCGACTTTTTCATGCTCAAATAACACCGACTGCAACCATGGAACTTGCGTTTCTGGAAGCTGTCAGTGCATTTATGGCTATCGGGATAGCACTGAAGCTGCCTGTGATCACAAAATGGCTCCTATTAATAAAACTCCGCCTTGGGCATTGGAGGCGGGCTTAGGTTGGATTTTCCCAGCGGGCTGGGTAAATATGGGCTTTAAGGAAGCAGCTCTTATTCGGCTCGCCGTTATGGGAACCTCGCTGGGCATGTGGTTCGGCTACATGTGGCATCGGGATAAATATATTTCAGATCTTCGACAGGAGAATTTCAAAGCCCTTGGTTTCGTGATGGGCGGCACCCTGTTTGGCTTGGTGCATGTTGGCGCTTGGGTTGGCTCCATAATTTACTTAAGCACTTTCGATGCCAAAAATAAGCAAAGCTTACAGTGGGAAGCTTGGGGTAAAAATGATGGCGAAGCAGACTTGGTTGTTTTAGCGGATAACGTTCAAAATTCTCTTCGTATCACTCAAGACCAATTTAGATCTGATAGCTGTGCTATCCAGGAAAAATGTGTTGGTGGCTCTGGCGAAAGACGCTTACTTCGTTTTGATGCCTATATTTACAATGCTGGTAAGGCTGATTTTGTGACGGGCCTTGAAAATATAGAGCCGGAGTGGAGTGAGTGCCATCAGCATTATCATGGACCTGATACGGTTAGTTACTTTGTTGAACAAAAGCTGGACCACGGTAATGGTACAGTAACGACGACAATGACGAGGGGGCATAAACAGGGCTTTTGTTATATTGACTCGACAAACATTAACAGCGCCAAAGAAGGCAAATTTGGCTGCGGGATTCCGCCACTCACACGTCAACTGACTCAGGGAATCACGCGTAAATGGGCCGATATTTACAGCAGCGATACGGATTGTCAGTGGATTGATATCACAGGCATTCCTCCCGGAAATTATACACTGATGGTGACAGTGAATCCTAAGGGAATTTACTATCAGGACGCCAATCTCACTAATAATTTAAGCATTTTGCGCGTTGAGATACCGGCAGAAGACAAGATTCAGGAACGTAAGGGCAAAGGTGTCCGTATTGCAGGAACGATTCTGAGAGGTCCGAGGTCATAATATGTTGAAAAGACTTAAATTTACGCTTGCTTTTTGTCTCATAATCTTAACAAGCTCTTATTCTTTCGCATGTTGTGAGTCAGGCGTAGAAGGTGACTATGCGCCTGTTGGTTGGAAACATCATGTTTCGGAACGGTGGTCATCAATTTTTTGGGGCGCGCTTCTCGCGGGAAATATGGCTTCGAATATCGTTGCAACCTATTTCCAGATGGATCAGGCCAGCGACTTGCAAAATATTAATTACTTTGATGATGAACCAGGTGTTTCAGAGGAAAACAAGCGCTGCGGCCATATCTGTCGAGAAAACTCGAAAATGATGCGTGACAATGCCAAACATGCAACCAATTGGAATTATCTGGCAACTGCTGTTTCCTTACCGGCTGTGTTATTTGATTTTGTAGCCCTTGCAATTTGGTCTTCTATGCAGTGCGACTGGGAAAATCACCAGGAGTATGAGGGAAATGTGGAAAATTTTTCTCGCATCGCATTTGGGATTTCAGCAGTACGAGCCTTGTTTAATTTGGCTTCTACAAGCTATACGATAGATTCAGCGATTTACCATACTGATGAAATGCCAGAGGAAACCATTGCGCGTTTCCAAATCGCAACGTTTACTGGATCGGGATATTGGGTGCCGATGTTGCTCCATGGTGGCTATGGCATGGTTGCAGTGGGCGAATATATCGAAACTTTTAGGCAGGTGCTGAATAAGGCTGCTGCTGAATTGCCAGATAAAGCTCCAAGCGTTCAAATTGGCACTTCTTGACAAACACACTAAAAGTTGTTACAATGTTATAACAATTGGGAGGTGTAACATGTATAGCGAAATGCGGCAGGTTGGTAATTCCAAAGGTATTATCTTGCCTAAGGCTATTATCAAGCAATGTCATTTTGAAAAAATAGTTGAGCTAGATGTTTCCGAAGGCGTACTGATGATTAAGGCGGTTCCGGCGCACCGTGCTTTGTGGGCAAAAGCTTTTGAGAGCGTGAAAAAAAGTCATGACCCAACTGAGGCAGAGTGGCAGGCCTTCTCCAATGAGGCAGATGACTCGGAGTGGGTGTGGTAGTTTCTCGTTTTGATATCTGCCTGGTAGCACTAGATCCCACGCTTGGGCATGAGATTCAAAAAACGAGACCTTGCGTAATTATTTCTCCTGATGAAATCAATCATGCAGATTGGACGCTTATTGTTGCTCCGTTATCAAGTAAACTGAAAAATCTTCCTACACGAATTCCTGTTGAATTTGCAGGCAAAAAAGGCCAGGTTTTACTGGATCAAATTCGCTCGATTGATCCAAAGCGATTGGTTAAACGACTTGGCAAAGTTGACTCAAAAACGGGCAATCGAATCTTAGAGTGTTTGCAAGAAATGTTTTCTGTTTAATACTCTAGTGATGATTTTCCTCGAAACCCTTTCTAAAGCTTTAATTCAAGCAGGTGGCCGCCCGATTTTAGTGGGCGGTTGTGTGCGTGATAAACTCATGGGCGTCAAGTCCAAAGACTTTGATGTCGAAGTTTATGGGCTTTCTGCAGAGCAGTTAGAGACGACGTTAAAAAAACTTGGACCTGTTTACGCTGTGGGCAAAAGCTTTGGCGTATTTAAGCTATTTAATTATGACGTTGCTTTGCCTCGTACTGAAAACAAAGAAGGCCGTGGACATAAAGGCTTTGTAGTCGAGAGTGACCCAAACTTAACTTTCG
>JAESQZ010000238.1 GCA_016764955.1 Deltaproteobacteria bacterium
ATATAGGGCGACTATGAGCAGAAATAATATAAAAGAAACTTCCCAAAATAAAGAACGTTTAAAATCTCTCGAACTTGCAGTTGCCAGCATTGAAAAACAATTTGGTAAAGGTTCCATCATGCGCTTAGGCACAGGCGAGCCTTTGGCTTGTGACATCGCTACCATACCAACAGGCTCCTTAGGGCTCGATATCGGCTTAGGCATTGGCGGTTACCCAAGAGGCCGTGTCATCGAAATCTACGGCCCTGAATCCAGCGGTAAAACGACGCTAACCTTGCACGCCATTGCCGAAGTGCAAAAGCAAGGCGGAACTGCTGCATTCATCGATGCTGAGCACGCACTCGACGTCACCTATGCGCGCAAACTCGGCATCAAAATAGAAGACTTACTCATCTCACAGCCAGACACTGGCGAGCAAGCACTTGAAATCACCGATATGCTTGTGCGTTCTAATGCCGTTGACTTGGTTGTCATCGACTCCGTCGCAGCACTTGTGCCTAAAGCCGAAATCGAAGGCGATATGGGAGACTCCCACATGGGTCTTCAAGCACGCCTGATGAGCCAGGCTTTGCGTAAACTCACCGGAACTATTTCAAGAAGCGGAACCAGTGTTATTTTTATTAATCAGTTACGCATGAAAATCGGCGTGATGTTTGGAAGCCCAGAGACTACTACTGGTGGTAACGCTTTGAAATTCTACTCGTCTGTTCGTTTGGATATCCGACGCATCGGCGCGATTAAAGGCAGCGACCAACAAATTATCGGAAACAAAACCCGCGTGAAGGTCGTTAAAAACAAGATGGCGCCTCCATTTAGAGAAGTGGAATTTGATATTCTTTATAGCAAAGGCATCCAAAAAGATGGCGAGGTTATCGATCTAGGTGTCAGCATGAATCTTATTGAAAAGAGCGGTTCCTGGCTTAGCTACAAAGGTGAGAAAATCGGCCAAGGTCGAGAAAACGCCAAAGCTTACTTTGCAGAACACCCAGAAGTGTTAGCAGAAATCGAAGCGAAGATTCACGCTCAAATACTTGGCACCGAAGAACCTAAGCCAGAAGCAATTGAGTCTAGCACTGGCCAGACAAGCCTTATCGAGGCAGCAGCCTAATGCGTATTTATTCTTGGAACGTCAATGGTATCCGGGCAGCCACCAAAAAGGGGTTTGGCTTTTGGCTGCAAGCTTGCGAAGGCGATATCATTGGCCTCCAAGAAGTGCGCGCTTTGCCGGATCAAATTCCGGCTGAGTCTCGAAACCCAGAGGGTTTTTATGCGCATTTTTCACCAGCCAAACGCCCAGGCTACAGCGGCGTTGGGCTTTACTCTCGCAAAGAGCCAGACAACGTCGAAACTTCTCTAGGCATTAAAGAATTCGACGACGAAGGCCGTGTACAAATCGCCCAGTTCGGCGATATTTATGTGGCCAATGTTTATTTTCCAAACGGCCAAGGCAAAAATGGCGACAACTCGCGCATCCCATTTAAAATAAACTTTTATCAAGCTCTTTTTGAAAAGCTTGAGAAACTTAAAAAAGCCAAGAAAAAAGTCTTCGTGATTGGCGATTACAACACAGCTCACAAAGAAATCGACTTAGCCAGGCCCAAAGACAATGCAACAACAAGTGGCTTTACGCCAGAAGAACGCGAAGAGTTCGACCGAATTATTTCTCTAGGTTGGGTTGATACTTTTCGTGAATTCGAAAAAGGCCCAGACCACTATTCTTGGTGGAGCATGCGCACACGAGCACGCTCAAGAAACATTGGGTGGAGAATCGACTATGTCTTAGCTTCTAAAGCAGCTATGAAATTAGTCAAAAGTGCCTTTATTCATCCGCAGACTGTGGGCTCAGACCATTGCCCTGTCGGGGTGGATATTACTCTACATCCAAATTAAAGCGTTACAGCAGCGAACCGCGCTGTAGCATCTTTATCTATCTATTTCAGAGCCGACTAAACCTAAGCTCAGCATAATCAACTTTACATCATCGATTTGCTGGCCTCTTAAAAACACCGGCAAAGCGGCTGCATGGACAAACGAGGGCGTTCGGATGCGAAGTCGGCCAGGGTGATGCGAAATAATCAAAGCACCTTCAGGATGTGAATCTACACTTGTGTTTAAAGCCTCTTCAAGCTTTGCGCAAAGTCGGGCACAAACATTGCCATTTTGGCCATTTTCACAAGCTTTCAAAGTCGGCCCACTAAGCCCATAAGAAACCGCCATCTCCAAACTAATTTTGCCTAAACCACTTAGTCGCCTATGAACACGTTTGCTATTCTTAAATCTGCTAACAAAGCGCTCTAAATCGACATCTAGTAATCTAAGCAAAAAATCTTCTTCCAAGTGCTCTAAAATTTGCCGAATAAAATAAAGATAATAATCTCGTTTTTCTTGGCGAAGAACATCTTCACTAATTGGCTCCATGCCAATTGCTAAGCGATAATGATGCTCTAGCGTATTAGGACAAAGTGGGTTTACGCGACGAATAATCTGGCAACCCTCTTCAGGCTCTGCTTGCTCTAGAAGCTTTTCGATGCCCTGATGCAACCAGCCAATTTCCAAATGTGTTTTGACAATTTGACGCTGATTTAAAACAAATCGAAAATAAATTGGAAATGGCAACCGCTCATCAATCGGCCCTAGCGGGTAATCAATCTGCCCAGGCGAAAGCCCGCGAAAGTGAGAACGAGCAAGCTCCTCTTCAGATGGCGATAAAATTAACTCCTCATGCATAAATTGGAACCAATGGTTGTGATTTATTAATAGGATAAGCTTTTCTTAGAGGATGCCCCGCAAATTCGGGGTATAGGATAAGGCGCTTTAAATAGGGGTGTCCTTCAAAAAAGACGCCAAACAAATCATAACATTCTCGCTCAAGCCAGTTGGCGTTTTGATACAAGTGACTGAGACTTAGCATGTGGTTGGATTCGGGCAAAAGGGCTGTTAGCTTAAGCTCAGCGTTTAGTTTATAGCTTCTCAAAATATAGTGGAGTCTCAGGCTGTCACCAAGATCAACACAATAAATATCCATCAATTGATCAAGTCTCATATCCGGATCTACCCTACAAAGCGCCAAAAAACCCGGCAGTTCAAAAGGATCTTGAAGCTCATAAGAGCCTTCTTCATTCTGAGTGATTCGATAGCGCTGGTGATAACGCTTGAGACTTAAGAGTTGCATATTCAGCTATCTGCTTAGCGCAGCCTCCATCATAGTAAAGATTTGGATAACCATAAAGAAAAGGCGCTAGTTTTTGCGAAACAATCCCCTGAACCTGGCAAAAATCCCCCCTGCCCCCCTTTTCCAAAGGGGGGAAATCATAGTCCCCTTTTTGCGTAATTGGATGTTTGTCAACTTGTTCGCAGCAGGGTGATAATTGAAGCTTTCTGGGTAGCCTCTTCATAGTATGCCTCGCTGCCAAGACCACCAAACGCTAGGAATTACCACCCAAAGAAATTCAGGCTGATAGCTCGCGAAACCAAGGATTAAGGTCAAGAAAGCCAGCAGTGCTGCTCTTTCTAAATGGCGAACTGAATACCGAGGCTCACCCGATTGTTTGTAATAGGTATCAACTTGGTGTAGAGAATTTGGAGTTATCACCTAGCAAATTGAATACCATATTTTTAAAAGAAGTTGAATTTAAAGGACCACTCGTTCATGTTTAGCCGGAATCTATCAGTATCCAAGCAGGTCGCACTTCGCATTGTCTTGCTAGGGCTAATCATTGCCACATTTGTCTTCTCTTTTCTAATACCAATTCAAATACGATTAGATCGCAAACACGCTATTGAACACGCAGATCTTGTAGCAGACGCAATTAGCTCCGCTTACAATGTCCTAGATCGCCCAGAAGAACTTGACTCTATCAGTCAGCTTTTAATTGATGCAGCCGGATCCTCTGATGTTGCCTGGGTTCGAATTGTTGGGCACGATAACGAAATTCTCTACGGCACTGATCCTGAGTATATGAAACGAGATGAGAGCTACCTGCAGGGTGAGAAGCAAATTGGCGCCATGCTCTATGTTACCCGAAAAATTGCAGTCAGTCATTCTCCAGTTCAAGCAATCGAAGTCGCCATGGATTTGAGTATTATTCAGGCAGAATCTAAGCTCCTATTTGCTAAACTGATCTTTGCTGTTCTCGCCCTGCTGGCACTACTGGCTCTTTTTATTGGCCGTATGACTCATAAACTAGTTGGAAAGCGTCTGCAAAAGCTTGTAACGGCAATGGGAAATGCTGAAAAGGGCTCTTTCTTGGTTCGAGCTCAGGTTGATCGAATCGATGAAGTCGGCTTGCTAGCGATTGCGTTTAACAAGCTTCTAGCAGCACTCACCCGCATGCAAGTTAAAGAGATTGAGTGGGAGCATGACCTGCAAGAAGCCCATGAACAGCTATCAATTAAAGATCAGCTCGAGAGGGCTAATAAAAGCCTGAAGCGTCGTATCAAAGCTCAAGAGCTGCTGACGGAGGCTTCTCAACACCTGGGCGGCGTTCTTAATAAAAACACGCTCGTGCAACGCTTAGTTGATCTTTTAAAAAACAAGCTTGGTTGGTCTGACTTTGGAATTTTCCTACTAACGCCCGAGTCAACGTTACGCATGCAAATAGCTTCTGGCTTTCTTGACACGCCTTTCTTTGAGCATCTTGAGTTTCAGTTCGGCGAAGGCGTCACTGGTATTGCAGCAGAATCTAAAAAGCCTTTATTCATTCCAGACATTGAAAAAGACACCCGTGTTTTGTTTAAAGACAGGCCGGAGCTTCCACGCGGATCAACCTTGGCGATTCCAATGCTCTATCAAGAACGCGTGATTGGCGTCATGACCTTCTTCAGGCAAGAGCCCAGCGCCTTTGATGAGCAAGACATCAATATGTTGGACACCCTTGGCGCTTTTATATCAA
>JAESQZ010000239.1 GCA_016764955.1 Deltaproteobacteria bacterium
AAAAACTTGGCGCTACTGGACTGGATGCCAGCCTCCGCTGGCATGACAATAAAACGATTCGACTACCTAATAACCCAGCTGGCTATGCCCAAAGCCTATTTGCAGCGCTCTATCGATTAGAGCAAGCAGGCGTTCAAGAACTTTGGGTAGAAGAACTGCCAAAAGATATAAAGTGGGATGCGGTGAGAGATAGGTTGCGTAGAGCCATGGCTGGTTGACAGGCTATAAAATTACTGAGATAAGGCTTGGATATAAAAACGAAAAGACCTAAGTCGCGGCTTCTTTTGCTGCCGCTCAGGTGTCTTCACAAAGGTGAAAAATATGGCTCTTAAACCAAAAAATGAAATTGTCTCTCAGTTTGCTCAGCATGCCTCTGACACTGGTTCTCCAGAAGTTCAAGTTGCTTTGCTGACCAACCGGATAAACTATCTAACAGGTCACTTTAAGACCCATGCAAAAGACCACCACTCCCGCCGTGGTTTGCTGAAGATGGTTTCCAAAAGAAGAAGACTTCTTAAGTACTTAAACCAACTAAACTTTAGCCGTTACAAAAAGATCATCGGCGAACTCGGATTGCGTAAATAATATATGGATCATAACAGCAAAAAACATCACTCTCTAACAGCAAAAGTGGGCGATACGCCCATGGAATTCGAAGTTGGCAAGATTGCCAAGCAAGCATCTGGATCAGTTTGGGTCCGCTGGGGCGACTCGGTCGTTTTGGTGACTGTTTGCGCTTCAAGTGCTCCCAAAGAAGGCCTCGATTTCTTTCCGCTTACTTGCGAGTATATCGAAAAGTCTTATGCAGCAGGCCGCATTCCTGGCGGCTTTTTTAAGCGGGAAGCCAAACCCAGAGATACCGAGATTCTAACGGCGCGTATTGTTGACCGCTCGATTAGACCTCTTTTCCCTGATGGCTATCGTAACGAAGTGCAAGTTATCTCAACCGTGATGTCACATGACGGTGAGCATGACACAGACGTTATGGCTCTTTGTGGCGCCTCTATGGCCCTGCATATTAGCGAACTGCCATTTGCAACGGAATCAGGCCCCATCGCAGGGGTTCGAGTTGGGCGTGTCAATGGCAAGCTAATTGCTAACCCGTCTATCTCTCAGCGAGCTAATAGCGACATCAATATGTTCGTTGCTATTTCCAAAGATGCCATTGTGATGGTTGAAGGTGGCGCTGATGAAGTACCTGAAGCTGAGCTTTTAGACGCTCTTTTCTTCGCTCACAAAGAAGGCCAAAAAGTAGTCAAAGCCTGCGAAGCCATGCGTAAGAAAATGGGCGTTCCTAAGCAAGAATTTAAAGCACCCGAAATTGACAAAAAGCTCTTCGAAAAAGTCAAAAAGGCTGCTCTTAAAGCCAAACTCGACAAAGCACTCAAGATTATTGATAAGCAAGACCGCTACAGCAAAATCGCTGAAGCGAAAGAAGCAGTCTTGGCTAAAATCGATGAAGAAGAAGTTGGCGCGGCTGCTAAATATTTTGGTGATATTAAAGCAGACCTAGTGCGCTTAGGCGTTTTGGATACTAAAACTCGAATTGACGGCAGAGATTTCGAACAAATTAGGCCGATCTGCACGGAGACATCAGTGCTTCCTCGTGCGCATGGCTCGGCTATCTTTACCCGCGGTGAAACCCAAGCAATTGTGAGCGTGACCCTCGGAACACAAGATGACGAACAACGCACAGATACGCTCTTGGGCAACCAGTTCAAACGCTTCATGCTTCATTATAACTTCCCATCATTTTCAGTTGGAGAAGCTAGACCTCTAAGAGGGACTTCTAGACGTGAAATTGGTCACGGAGCCCTGGCTGAACGTGCCGTCGAGAAGATGGCTATTCAGGGCGATGATTTCCCTTATACGATTCGAATTGTTTCTGAGATTACAGAGTCAAATGGCTCTTCATCGATGGCCTCGGTTTGTGGTGCTACGCTCGCCATGTGGGACGCTGGCATCAAGCTGCAGGCTCCTGTCGCTGGTATTGCCATGGGACTGATTAAAGAAGATGACCGTGTGGCTATCTTGAGTGATATTTTAGGTGATGAAGATTACTTAGGCGATATGGATTTTAAAGTCTGTGGAACCGAAAAAGGCATCACTGCCATCCAAATGGATATCAAGATTGAAGGGCTTTCCAAAGAAATCATGATGAACGCTTTGGAGCAGGCAAAAGAAGGCCGCTTGCATATCTTAGGTGAAATGAAGAAAACATTGTCTGAGGCACGTGAAGAACTTTCTCCACATGCGCCACGTATTACAACCTTGCGCATCTCTCCTGATAAGATTCGAGATGTAATTGGCCCAGGCGGTCGCATTATCCGTGACATTGTGGCTAAAAGCGGTGCAAAAGTTGACATCACCGATGATGGCATTGTGAAAATCGCTGCTGTTGGTTCTGAAAGCCTCCAAAAAGCCTTGCGCATCATTGAAGATATTACAAGGGAAGCTGAAATCGGTCTGATTTATCGTGGTTTGGTAAAGCGAATTATGGACTTTGGTGCTTTTGTTGAAATCTTTCCAGGCACTGAAGGCTTATGCCATATATCGGAACTTTCAGAAAAACGCGTCAATCAAGTAAGCGATGTCTTGCAAGAAGGTGATGAAGTCAATATCGCGGTGATGAATATCGACCGTGAGGGCAAGATTCGCCTGAGCCGCAAGCGCGCAGCAGGTAAAGAACCAGGTGAACGGATACAAAGCTCTTAAAGCTATTTTCTTTTTAACATTTGCTTTTGCAAGTTTCGCTCAAAAGCCTCCCGATCTTCGGCTCGTGGTTACCGGTGGTCTCCTTGGCGTTCACTCTGGACGGGGGGCTTTTTACCAGTCTCCTCTCTTTCGCCTAGGCAGCAACTCTCGCTTAACCATACAAGACACCCAGTTTCAAGCTTACACAGCCAATGGCACTGTCTACTTTGCGCCTCAGGTTTTAACACCTGATGAAATTGTTCAAGCCAAACCTAATCAGAAACTCTCGAGTTTCAAAGCATTAGAAGCCTCCCAATTCTTTGCATTTAAAAAGTCTAGGCATCAGCTTATTGATTTTGAAGCCAGCACCCTAACCAGAGAGCTTGGAGGCGTATTAAAAAAATCCTCATACGAAACCAGATCTTTCAATGGCAAAGTTGTCTACGCCGTCGACTTTTCGTTAGACCGAACAGGCGTCTATTGGCCTAAAACGAAGTCTGAGCTTGAAAGCACTTTTGCAAGCATCGCAACCAATCCCAAAGGTGATACTTATTACTTTTTTCCTAGGCAGTTTCAGGCGACAATCAAAGTTTTCGAACTTGTGGAGCAACTACTCAATAATAATCAGAGTGTTGAAAGTCGCTATGTTGATCTGGGCAATGCACTTAGCAGGCGTGATTTGGAAGATCCGAAAAGCGCTATTGATATGGCCCAGAACTTGCAGAAATTTAAACCTGCTGCCCTAGCCTTAGGCCGTTATGACTTAGGCGTTCTACCTGAAATACCAGCTACAAGCCCATATATTGGCGCTTTAATGGGCGAGGGCGCACCGCCGATTTCAAGGCGCGTTCGAATCGGCCAGCAAGAAGTTCGCTTTTTAGCATTAGGTGAAATTTCTGATGTAGCTGCTGGTTTTTTAGGGGCCAAACAAAAAGCGCTTACAACTCGTGAAAGCATTGAACAGGTCAAATTCCAAGCAGACGATCTGCTTATTGGTCTTAGTGAAAACCGGGACTCCGCTGCCAAAGCCATTGAGTACCCTATTTTAGATTTGGTATTATCCCTTTCGATCCTTAAAGCTGGTTCATTACCCGCTCGAGATGAAATCACCCTAGGAGGCAATCAAAAACTAGGCGTTCGAACAGTCGCTCCTTTAGTCAGGATTTCTTCTTCTGACGTCACCGAAGTATTGATTTGGATGAACTCTCCAGGGCAGATCAAAAAAGTTTTGATCAAACGCCACCCAGTTGTGGGAAATGTCTCTACTTTTAATCAGCTCCCAAAGCCAGTCTTCCGAAAGCAGACCTGGAAACTCAAGAAATTTGATGATCTTCTAGCCAATATCTTATTGCGAGCCTACCCCAATTCAGAACTCGTGATGATCGAGAGCAGACCTTCCACCACCCCTATTGATGCTTCGCTTACTGAACCGTTGGCAGAGCAGCTTATCTCGGTTCCTGGAAGAGCGATCGAAATTAAACTAGGTGGTTTATATTTAAAGCAGACTCTTAAAGCCATTAAAGAAGACGTTTTTGGTTTAGATGTTGTGGTCACCAATACGCTTAGAAGACCTGTTAGCGAAGCTGAAACTTATAAGATTTTGGTTTCTGAAAAAGTCTTGGCGGCTGTTAGTGATTTCATTGCCCAAGAAAGCCTTTTCGCTGGTACTACTAACCCAGCAAGTACGGTGCAAACAGCACTCGTAGAAGGCAAAAAAGACCCGCCTAAATTCTTAGCTGAGCTACGCAAACGAGAAAGCAAGGTTTCTGTAAGCTTGGAAGACCGTTATGACTTGTTGCGCTATTCAAGGCCTGTCACTCACCTGGTACGGGAAGCTCTTAAATCCAAAGAGCCTATTGAAAAACCCCCTGAGCGCTCGGTTTTGATTTTTGATATCAGTGATCTAGATTTTGGTTTTAATACCAACTGGATTAATGACAACCTCTCAAATTGGCAAAGTGATGCAAACAAACCTAATGGTAGGGCTACATTCGATGAAAACCGGTTTGGGGACGCAAGATATTTAAACATGCTTTTCTACACCAAAATGGGGCTCTACTACTTGATGCCTCGACTTGAAACTGGACTCATTGGAAGCATCAAATATTTTCAACCTAATTCGGAGTCTGGAGTGAATTTTGAGGCTGTGAAAATTCGAGATATTCGACCTGGTAAAGACTCCGTCAAAATCGATGGAGAAGCCCTTGTCCCAGTAAACTGGTACCTATCGCCACTATTTAAGCTCACTTATGAAACCCAGCTTTGGCCAAATAGTCTACTAACTAATCTCCCTCGTAATCTCTGGCCAAGACGTGTTCATGACACGAGGCTTTTCATGGGTGTTTCCCCTAAGCCTTGGTTGGGTACCGAGTACTTTAGAGCAGGTGCTTTGCTAGGTTATGATTTTAGCCGAGATGTCGCCCGGCAATCATTTGGTTATGGTTTTGAGCTAGGCGCTCAGTATCGCTATACTTGGCGCTACTTAGGATTCAGAATCAACTCTGACTTCAGAAAACTCTTCCCAATTGTGGATAACCCTGCCCCAAACCGAATGAGTATTGTGTGGCTAACTGACGCTAGAATAGAAATCCCCATTATTGCTGGCTTTAGCGCCTCAGGAATAACCAGTATCACCGTGGGTGAGCGAATGGACCAAACTGGCAGCTTTGGTGTCGGAATCGTTACAGGGCTGGCGCTGTCTTACGGCAATAACTTCAAATGGTTACTCTAGAAGAGCGAGAACTATTTTTAAAAGCCGTTCAAGACCCGTCTTCTATCCCCTACAAGCTAGAGTCAGTATTTGAAACCAAGCAGGCACGCAAGCATAAAAGCCGAGATTATGACTTCAAGCTTGATCTTCATGGGCTAACGGTTGAGAAAGCAGAAGCACGCGTCAAAGCTTGTCTTATACGCTGCTTAGGGCTCAATAAACGTCGTATTTTGATTATACATGGCAAGGGCCAAGGTATCTTGCGTTATGAGATTAGGGCTTTGTTGGCTAACAGTGATTTAGTTGCTCAAATTCAAGATGTGCCGGCTAAACTGGGTGGCGATGGAGCAGTGTTGGTGGTGTTAAAAAGGGTGTCTTGACCTTCCGTCATCCCGCACTTGATGCGGGATCCAGCAAAAATAATACGATCGTTTTGGAAATTGACTGGATCCCGGGTCAAGCCCGGGATGACGGTCGGAGCAGTATGAATAAAATTTTCCCATCAGCAAACGAAGCTATCAAAGACATGCAAGATGGCTGTACTTTAATGTCCGGCGGCTTTGGCCTTTGCGGCAACCCTGAAAACCTAATCAAAGCCATCGCAGATGCTGGCATCAAAAATATCAGTTTAATTAGCAACAACTGCGGCACCACAGAACTTGGCCTCGGGCTATTACTTCAAAACAAGCAGATCAAAAAAATCACAGCAAGCTATGTCGGTGAGAATGCTGAGTTTGAACGCCAGCTTCTAGAGGGCAGTATCGAAGTCGAGTTAAACCCCCAGGGCACTTTGGCAGAGCGTATTCGGGCAGCAGGCGCTGGCATCCCGGCTTTTTATACGCCCACTGGTGTCGGCACCCAGGTTGCTGAGAACAAAGAAACTCGCGAGTTCGATGGTCGCAAGTATCTCTTGGAAAAAGCACTGGGCGCAGACTTTGCCATTATTAAAGCCTACAAATCAGATCCTTTTGGC
>JAESQZ010000240.1 GCA_016764955.1 Deltaproteobacteria bacterium
CGTAAATTAACGACGCTGTTTTGTCATCCCGGGCACCGACCCGGGATCCAGAAATGTGGCACAGGGACTGGACCCCGGCTCAAGGCCGGGGTGACAAAGCCCGTCATCAAGTTGGCGGGAATTGCTGAGTGAGCCTCCGCTGGCATGACAAGATGATATGAACATGCTACTCACCTAACCCGCATGTTTACTGGCATTATCCAAAATATGGGCATATTAAAACGCCACTCAAGTGCACGTATTAGCGTGGAGTCTAATATGAATCTAAGCGATGTTCATGCGGGCGACAGCATTGCTGTAAATGGCGTTTGTCTAACCACTTTAAATAATAAATCTCTTGAATTTGATCTAAACCCTGAGACTCTCAAAAAAACCACTTTAGGCGAGCTTGAAGCCGGCACACAAGTTCACCTAGAAAAAGCCCTGCGTTTATCTGATCGACTTGGCGGGCATTTCGTTCAGGGCCATATTGATAATATAGGCCGGGTGCTCTCGCTCACTCAACAAGACACCTCGCTTGTATTAAAAATCAGCGCCCCAAAAGAAATTTTGGCACTATGCATTCCCAAAGGCTCTATCGCCATAGACGGCGTTAGTTTAACAATTAATCAAGTTTCAAAAGAAGACTTTGAAGTGTGCCTCATCCCGCACACACTTGAAAAAACGCACTTCAAAGCACTTAAATCAGGCAACTTGGTCAACCTTGAAGTCGATATGATTGCCAAGTCTGTGGCTCATATATACAACTCCATGCGTTCTACATAAACTTCGACAGAATCTGTTTCCAAATCTTTTCGAGTTGCTAACATCACATGCCCAACGTTTTTTCGGTCCTCCTGAAAACTAACTTTAAAACTGTAGCAACCAATACAGCGATAAATGCGTACCTGCTTAATACCTGAGACACGTAAGTCAGAATCTCGGTTCAAAATTTCTTGTAAAGCATCACTGTGCAGCACTGCATCAAAATAGGTTGCTGGAATCGCTGACGCACCAGCAGAGGCCAAAGATATCACGGCTGCAAATAATAGGTTTTTCATAGAATCCTCCAAGAAGATATAGTCGGCAAAGAAGATTTTTGGTCACTTTGCTTAACCAAAACCTGCTGTTCCTTGAAAGAACCAACATGCAGCCACTCCAAGAAAAACCTCGTTGGTATGCGTTGTCTGTCTACACTCGCCAAGAAAAATCTGCGGTTTCAGAAATCTCGAGGCTTGGATTTGAAAGCTTTCTACCAACTCATCCAGTGCGTAAGCTCTGGAGTGATCGTATTAAAAAGCTGGATACACCGCTACTTCCAGGGTATCTCTTTATACACATAAACCTAACTCCAGAAACTCGAGTTAAATTAATTAGGCTTAGATCTATATTTGATCTTGTTGGAAAACAAAAATACCCTGAGCTTGGTCTCATTGCCTCTCCAATCCCTGACTCACAAATTAATAGCCTTAAGGCCATGCTACAGTCTAAGCAGTTACTGGAGCCTACGACACAGCTGCTGCCTGGAACTGAAGTCATGATTTCACAAGGACCCTTAAAGGGCGTTTGTGGTGTTGTGGAAAAAGCAGTTTCTGGTAAGCGCCGCATCATCGTCCAGCTGCCACTACTTGGCAGAGGCATTAGAACAGAGCTTTCTGCCGACGATGTATTGTCTTATCAGGAATTGGCTCGCTAGAAACCGTGTTCGAGTTAGGCATTTTGTCGCTATTCCAAATCTACCAACGATTATAAGCCGGATGACCCTCTTTCACATTCACAAAGGTTCCTGTGCACCTAGCTGTCACTTTGCCGCCAGCTTCTAAACTCGCTTCTACTTGAGCGCTTCTGCTGCCAGATTCTGTGACCTTGGCTTTTATGATTAAAGGCCCTTTATCCATTGGTGTTGGCGCTAAAAGCTTCACGTCGTACTCAGCTGTTACGGTACACATGGGCTCTGATAAACCTGCTTTTTTCATGAGGTGATACGCAGCTGTCCAATTACTATGGCAGTCCAACAGTGTTCCGCAAATTCCGCCCGATAAAACATTTGGGAAAGCGGCATGATGAGACTTTGGGGTGAACTCTAATAGGACCTCTTCGCCATTTGGAATGCTTCTTATTTGCAAGCCCTTTTCATTGGCCGGGCCACAGCCAAAGCAAATGCTATTAGGGGCGTACTGTTCCTGGAGGCTCTTCGTCGCTGTGCTCATATGAGTGAGATACATTGGATTAACCAAGCCCTCAACCTCGTTCTTATAATAATGGGTCGCTTTGCTTACTTTTTGGCGTTTTTTGCACTTCAACTGAACTCGGAGTTCAGCAGCGACTTTATTTTATTCGATAAGCCCAGGTGCGGCGGCCTACTCATACGAAGAGACGCGATTCTAACCCTACAAAAATGTGTTCAAAATAATACTAAACTCATATCCCCCATTCAAAAAGCTCCAATATCAGCAATCAAAATTATGGGGAGTGAGCTTATGATCGTTTTTTTTAACAAACCACTTCCCGGCAAAGGCTTCAATGTGCCAGAATATCCAAATCCACTAATTCAACAAGAGCAAGTTATTGTTTTTGGAAATAACCACGAAAGCACCGGTAGCTTGATCGATAAGATAACAGATCAGTATATTTGGGCTTCTAATGACAAAGGTTGGTTCAGTTTTTTCAACTGGAGAGACAACCAAGAAGCACCCCAACTTTATGGTTCCCCAATGCTAGCTCAAATTCCAGGCTCAACTCAAACTTTGAGACCAATTGGAATCATGTTGGACACATATCAAGCTATTCGGATCGATACTTACTCTCAAAGCATCTTAGAAATTCTAACAGAACACCCATTTGTTGAGACGAGCGAGTCTATTTATGTGCCAGTAGTAGTGGTTCGCAACGAGACTCCTTTGCTTATCATTGAAGCACAGAACTTACCTGCTGATAAACCCTCAAGCACCAGCAGCACACCAGAGCCACAAGTCGATCCACCCATTAAGAGCGATCTTGCCGAAATAGAGCCCATAGCTCAGCTCCCCCCCGAGAGTCTGGGTTGCGTTTGCTCACAAATCCGTAGGCGTTGAAGCTTCTGTAGCGCTGCAGCCATCGGATTCTTTTTCGCACAACTGCTTCGCAAGTTCCTTCAAAGCCTTCATATACCCTTCACACTTTTCGCTGATCCGGGCAGCCTTTTCCAAGATTTCGGCTTTAAATTCGCTGGAAAAACTCCATTTTTGAGCATCCTCAGACTGCTTATTAACGATAACCACGAACCCTTCTATCCATTTATCGAATTTTTGAGCAATCTGCTTAGCTAGCCTTGGCTCATCGCTCTTGATTTTTGCTTGATACTCTACTCTTTTTTGCTCTAGCAATCCGTCTAAGAGTTCCAAACCAGCAGTCAGGTGCTGCTCAAACTTTGCCAATACCTCCTTAAATGAAAAAGCCCCCACGGGCAAAGATAAAGTAAAAACAAAAATAGACAGTGTTAATAGGCGCGACATAGTCGTTTCCTCCTTTTTATAATAGTCAAACAATAAGGCGCTGGAAAACTTTCCAGGCGCTGTGATATTCTTAAATCTTATGTGGGGGCTTTTTCGACATATCTGCCTGATCTTCCTGTTTGCAATCGCAAGCAGTGCTCAAAATTGGGAGCAATTTCCTCAGCCAAAAATTCTTGAGGACAATATTGAGTTTTGGAAACGCATCTATGGTGAACTCAACAGCAATCAAGTAATTTTTACCGATCAAGAAGATTTAACGCTCGTATATCGTGTGGTTAAAGTCCCCAAAGGGTGGCGCGCAAGAAAGAGAGCTATTAAACGAGCCAAAAAACAAATCAAATATGCCCTTAAGAAATTACACCGGAACCCTAAAAAAGCAATTCGGCGTTCAAAAATCGCACGAGAAATTCATATAAATTTAAAAAAACATCCTCGAAAAGATAAATATAAACGCTGGCGAAAAATTCGAGCTCAAGGTGGCTTAAAAGATAAATTTAAAGAGGGCTATATAAGAGCAGGGGCTTATGAAGATGAAATTTTAGCTCGTCTAAACCGCGCTGGCTTGCCAGAGCAGCTTATTGGTATCGCATGCGTCGAAAGCCTATTTCACCCAAAGTCTCACTCAAGCCGAGGCGCTAAAGGCATCTGGCAATTTATGAGGCGCACAGCTTGGGAATTTATGCGGGTCAATCGATTGGTTGATGAACGCTTAGATCCTGTTTTGTCAACTGAAGCAGCTATTAAATATATCCAGTCTGCACAAAAAAAGTTCTCTGAGTGGCCCATTATTATTACTTCTTATAATTACGGCCGCAACGGAATGGTGAGAATTGTCAAAAAACACGGAACAGAAGACTTCACTAAAATTCTAAAAAGACATAATAGCCGCCGTTTTAAGTTTGCTGCCAGAAATTACTATGCAGAGTTCATTGCCGCTGTTGAAATATATCAGCTAGCTGACAAGTATTTTCCTGACGTAAAGCGAGATAAGCCCTGGAAGTATGAAATTATCAAACTCCCAAAAGCTATGTCTGTGAAAGATATTTTGGCAATAAAGGCCATTAAGCGCTCATGGTTTAAAAAACATAATCCGGCCTTAACCCCTCGCGCTCATCGCGGCCGAGAACTTCTACCCAAAGGCTTCACCATCAGAGTTCCACCAAAACAAAAAGCTAAAGTAGAAAAAAAACTTGCCTATGTTAGAAAGCATAAGTCTAAGCGGCGCTTTCGTAAGTTCACCGAGCTTCCAGCGCCTCTTTATAAATCGGAATAGCCCTTTATGCGCGATGCAAAAGCCAAGTTAGCTCACATTGATGCTTGTCTTAGCCCTAAATCCCAATACGAAAAGTCTGCTGGCTTTGATCAGCTTCAGCTAATGAACCAGGCAGGCTTAGATATAGCGCTCTCGAACGTTTCAACTGAAAAAAATTTTTTAGGGCAAATTTTGAAAGCCCCTCTTATGATCGCTCCCATGACCGGCGGCGTAGAAAAATCTGCCTTGCTCAATGAACGTTGGGCAAAAGCCGCACAACATTTTGGGATTCCCATGGGAATTGGCAGTCAGCGAGTTGCATTAGAAGATCACAAAAAAGCTTCTAGCTTTCACATTCGCAAAGTTGCGCCAGATGTCTTTATATTTGCTAATTTGGGCGCCGCTCAAATCGCCCAGGGCATGCCAGCAGAGCAGGTTCAACGAGCCATTGACATGATTGAAGCCAATGCGCTTTTCATTCATTTTAATGCCTTGCAAGAAGCTTGCCAAAATGGAGACGTCGACTTTAAAAACCTTACAAAAAACATGCAAAAACTGTGCAAGCACTTTAGCAAACAAAAAATTCCTGTTTTTGCCAGAGAAGTCTGCTTTGGTCTAAGCAAAGAGGCCGCTAAGCGCTTCATGGACATGGGCTTTTCTGGCATTGACTGCGCTGGAGCTGGAGGCACTTCGTGGTCAAAAGTAGAGGCTCTTTGCGCTAAAACTGAACGACAACGCAAGCTTGGCTTTCAATTTGGAGAATGGGGTATTCCGACAGCGCAGTCTATAGAAAACGTGCGCGCAATTTCTCAGTCTGTTCCACTTATTGCAACTGGAGGCATTAGAAGCGGGCAGGATATTTTAAAAGCTCTACACCTAGGTGCTGATATTGCCTCTATGGCGCAACCCATGTTGGTAGCTGCTCATCAAAGCGAGCAGGCTTTATTTGAATTTATCGAGGACTTAATTCAGGAGCTTCGCGTGGCCTTATTTGCATCGGGCCAGGAGAAGCTGCCGTATTCGTCATTGCGAGCGTAAGCTGTCACCCCGGCCTTGAGCCGGGGTCCAGCACTGGATCCCGGCTCAAGGCCGGGATGACAAAATAAGCGCGTTGCCTTCAATTAACCGATTTTGCCTGACAGCACAAAGGCTATCAGCAAACCAAAAAGCACCAGGGACTCAATAAGAGCCATGCCCAAAATCATTGGCACAAAGATCTTGCCAGACGCACTTGGATTTCGTGCAATGCCTTCAAGTGCTGCCGCAGCTGCACGACCTTGACCCAAAGCACCGCCTAGCGCAGGCAAAGCAATGGCAATCGCAGCTGCAATTGCATACCAGGGGAAGTTTGAAGAATCACCTGAAGCTCCCCCATTGGAAGCTAATAAAGTTCCTGCAACTGACAAGCTCATCAAAACCAACCATTTTTTCATTTTCAGTGACTCCCTATTTCTTGTGTGTGAAGTGAGATGTAAACGCAACTTAAGATACAAAACACGGCTGTTTGAATCAGTGATACCAAAAGCCCTAAAGCCAAAAAGGGCAACGGAACCAAAAAGGGCATAATCCCTGCAAAAGCAAAGAGCACCTTTGATCACCAATCATATTTCCCGCCAAACGAATGGCAAGGGAAAACGGCCTAACAGACAAACTAATAATCTCGATTGGGAAAAAAAGTGGCGCCAAGAACCAGCCCCACCAAACTCCTACCGGATTTGCTAAATGCGTAATGTGGCCAATGCCCTGCACACGAAAACCATGGTAGTTAAAATAAACAAAAACCACCAAACCGCACGCCAGCGTCGTATTCAAACTGTCTGTCGGAGGCGTAAAACCTGGGATTAGGCCCAGTAAATTTGAAAACAAAATAAACAAAGCAAGGCTGCCAATTAAAGGCACATGGCGCTTATAGTCCGGCCCAATAATATCGCGCATTAAGCCCATGCCAGTTTCTAAGATTATCTCAAAAAAATTGAGAATACTAAAGCTTGGGCTAGGCACCAGGCAGGCATCAATATCTCGAAGCCGGCGGTTGCTAGCAAGGGCCATCATAGCAAGCATCAACAGAACCAGGACTGCGGCAGCGATGTGATTAACGCTGTGCCCAGGGTAACCCGGTAAAAAGTCATACCAAGACTGATGATGGTCCATAAGCTAGCTTATGGTACAAGTCTGCATCGACGTCAAGCCTTATGACGCCAGCTGTTCCAGCCAGGTCTTAACCCTCTGCCCACCAGATGTCGCCCCCCAATTTCCAAGAGCTTCAAAAGCTTTCTCTGCCTGCTTTTTAAGCTCTTTTTCACAGGCAGCTTTAGGGTTTTTCTGCCCTGTTAAACCCATCAGCCTAGGGTAAGAAGCCTCCTGGTTTTGAATGTCTTCTTCGATATCATTGAGATCATCTGCCAGCTGAAAAACCTGCCCGATGTGCTCCCCGCTTTTTCCAAGTGCCTGAGAAGCTTCTGGGTTCCCTGCATATACCGCAACGCAAGTCCCACAAAACCCAAACAGGGAGCCTGTCTTACCGTTAACCATGCAGCGCCAGTCTTCAATAGTGTGACTCAAGCTGTTTCGCATTTGCAGCTCTAGAATTGCCGCCTGAGTCATCTCACCAACAACACGAATTGCCTCTTGAGTGATTCGAGGCGGAAACTCAGCGAGCTGCTTAAATGCCAAAGACAAAACATGGTTTCCAGATAAGATAGCAATTGAGTTAGTCCACTGCGTGTTGACGGTTGCGCGCCCCCGCCGAGTAGAGCCGGCATCAATCACATCATCATGAAAAAGACTGGCCGAGTGGATTAGCTCGACCGAAATCGCTAACGGCACCACCCGCTCTAGCTCAACTCCTAAAGCTTCAGCATAACAGCCAACCAGCATGGGCCTAACCCGCTTGGCATCAGGCGCTAAGCACAAATGCGCTCCCGTTTGCCCCAAAAGCGTTTGGCCACTAAAGGCATCCTGCAACAGCTCTTCAACCTGCTTTAGAAAATCATGCATCTAAAATCGCATAATACGCTTGCTATTAAAGTCCAGCAAGAGCTTTTCCGAATTGTCATGCCAGCGGAGGCCTCATGATCCTACACAAGTTTTTCCCCATATTGTCATGCCAGCGAAGGCTGGCATCCAGTACATTTCGAGCGTTTTCAGGAATTGGGGACATGAATTTCCGAAGAAGAAAAACTTGTGATCCATTAACAAGCACCTGACAAATATCTCTCTGTAGAATAGGCTTGGCTATATGGTTCTTGTAGCACCCTCTATTTTATCAGCAGATTGGTCTCATTTGGCTAAAGAAGTTCAAGCCATTGAAAAAGCTGGCGCTGACTGGGTTCATGTAGATGTCATGGATGGCCACTTTGTCCTCAATCTCACTTTTGGCCCCAAAATGGTTCATACCTTGCGCGGTGTCACCAAGATGTTTTTAGATGTGCACCTGATGATCACAGAGCCCGAAAAATGGATAGAACGCTATGCAGAGGCTGGGGCAGATCAAATAACCATTCATGCTGAAGCTTGCAAAAATTTAAAGCGAACACTTGGGCTGATTAAACAACACGGCAAAAAAGCAGGCGTTGCTTTAAATCCTAACACCCCAGAAACTATTTTAAACCCTGTTTGGGCTGATTTAGATCATGTCCTGGTCATGACAGTTCACCCAGGCTTTGGCGGCCAAAGCTTTATTGAGGCGCCTATCCAAAAGATTGCCCAAATCAAAGCCCGCTCCAAAGCCACCGTAGCTGTCGACGGGGGCATAAGCGACCAAACTGCTAAAATAGCCGTCCAAGCCGGCGCTGATATCTTAGTAACTGGAACTTATGTGTTTAAGAGCGGGGATTATAAGAGGGCCATATCGTCATTGAGAGGTTGATGTCACCCCGGCCTTAAGCCGTCATCCCGGGCTTGACCCGGGATCCAGCAGGGCCTGAAGGTTTCATATGTGCCATAAACTATCACTGGATCCCGGCTCAAGGCCGGGATGACATGAAGCGCAGACCTTGACGCCCCACGCACCATGTTTATGTTGTTTAATAGACAGTTTTAAAGGAGATCTTCATAACTATGGGAAAATTAATCGGAATTGACTTAGGCACCACCAATTCAGTGGTTGCCATTATGGAAGGCGGCGAGCCAAAAGTAATCGCCAACGAAGAAGGGGCACGCACAACCCCATCTGTGGTGGGCTACACCAAAGAGGGCGAGATTTTGGTAGGCCAGGCAGCTAAGCGCCAAGCCATCACCAACCCTGAAAACACCATTTTTTCAGCCAAGCGCTTTATCGGGCATCGTTTTGATGAAAGCCAAAAAGAGATTCAAAAACATCCCTTTAACTGCATAAAGCTTGATAACGGCGGCATTGGTTTTAAAATTCAAGACAAAAACGTCACGCCTCCAGAAGTTTCTGCCAAAGTCTTGCAAAAGCTCAAAAGAGCCGCTGAGGCTTATTTAGGCCAAGAAGTCAGAGATGCTGTAATTACCGTACCCGCCTACTTCAATGACTCACAACGCCAAGCTACCCGTGATGCCGGTAAAATCGCTGGCCTTGAAGTTAAACGTATTGTAAACGAGCCCACCGCTGCAGCTCTTGCCTATGGCATGGACAAGAAAAGCGAAGAAAAAATCGCTGTTTACGACTTAGGTGGCGGTACTTTCGATATTTCGATTCTAGAAGTCGGCCACAACGTAGTAGAAGTAATTTCAACCAATGGTGATACCCACTTAGGTGGTGATGACTTTGACAATGTGGTCATGGAGTATCTCACGGCTGAGTTCAAAAAAGACACCGGCGTTGATGTTTCCAAAGACAAAATGGTCATGCAGCGCCTCAAGGAAGCTGCTGAAAAGGCCAAGGTTGAACTTTCAAGCACAAAAGAAACCGACATTAACCTGCCGTTCTTAACCGCTGATGCCTCTGGCCCAAAACACTTAAACATCAAGCTGAGCCGCGCTAAACTCGAACAAATGTTCGCCCCTTTGATTCAGCGCACCTTGGAGCCTTGCAAGAAAGCTTTGGCAGATGCCAAACTCAAAGTAGGCGACATCCATGAAGTTGTCTTGGTTGGTGGCTCCACTCGCGTTCCTAAAGTTCAAGAAGTGGTTAAAGAGTTCTTTGCAAAAGAGCCAAATCGCTCTGTGAATCCAGATGAAGTAGTCGCTTTAGGCGCTGCGGTTCAAGCGGGTGTTTTGGCTGGGGATGTCAAAGACATGTTGCTTTTGGATGTCACCCCCTTGAGCTTGGGCATCGAGACTTTGGGTGGCGTGACAACTGTCTTAATCCCTCGCAACACCACGATCCCCACTAAGAAATCCGAAGTGTTCTCGACTGCAGCAGACAGCCAAACCTCAGTTGAAGTCCACTGCTTGCAGGGTGAGCGTGACATGGCAAGTAGCAACCGCACCTTAGGGCGCTTCCATTTGGAAGGCATCCCACCTGCACCACGTGGCATGCCCCAAATCGAAGTAACTTTTGATATTGATGCAAACGGCATCGTGCATGTATCTGCTAAAGACCGCGCAACGAACAAAGAGCAGAAGATCACGATTACAGCGAGCTCTGGCCTCTCAGACGATGAAGTCAATCGTATGGTCAAAGACGCTGAAAGCCATGCAGATGAAGACAAGAGCCGCCGCGAAGCCATTGAAGAGCGCAACAAACTCGACAGCATGATCTACAGTGTTGAAAAGATGCTCACAGAGAACAAAGAAAAGCTCTCTGCTGAGATTACTGAGCCTGTGGAAAAAGCTTTGGCTGAAGCCAAACCTAAGCTAGATTCACAAGATGTAAACGAGCTCAAAACTGCTTTGGAAGACCTAACTAAAGCAAGC
>JAESQZ010000241.1 GCA_016764955.1 Deltaproteobacteria bacterium
CTAACTGCATATCGACATGATGGTTTTTGGCAATGCATGGATACTCTGCGAGATAGAAGAGCTCTTGAAGCTCTATGGGAATCCGGGAAGGCCCCTTGGAGAGTTTGGTCGTGAATTTTTTTTGGCAAGACAGGCCCATCTTGGTCACAGGAGCCACCGGGCTTTTAGGTTCCTGGCTGGTGCGTCAGCTCTTAGAAGCTAAAGCTGATGTGATTTGTCTGGTTCGAGACTGGGTACCTCAGTCTGAGTTGGTGCGAGCTGATTTTTTAGAGCAAGTAAAAGTCATTCGTGGAGATATTTGTGATCAAGCCCTATTTGAGCGCATGTTGGGCGAATATGAAATCAATACAGTTTTTCATCTAGCGGCTCAGACTCTGGTTCCTGTGGCCAATCGAAATCCAGTCTCTACTTTTGAGAGCAATATCCAGGGCACATGGAGTCTTCTGGAAGCTTGTCGGCGGAGTCCATTGGTTAAACAGGTTATATTGGCTTCTTCTGACAAAGCCTATGGAGCAAGCAAAAATTTGCCTTATGACGAACTAACGCCTCTGGCAGGTCAACATCCTTATGACGTGAGCAAATCCTGTGCAGATTTGATAGGGCAAGCTTATGCAAAAAGTTATGGCTTGCCAGTTGTCATAACACGGTGTGGAAATTTCTATGGCGGTGGTGACTTAAATTGGAATCGGATTATTCCAGGGACCATTCGGTCCATTTTACGCAACCAGCATCCTGTGATTCGCTCAAATGGGAAAATGATTCGAGATTATTTTTACGTAGAGGATGGTGCTGCGGCCTATATGTTGCTGGCGGAAAAGTTGGCATCCAACAAAGCTTTGGCTGGGGAAGCATTTAATTTTTCGAACGAGTATGAAGTTTCGGTTATAGAAATAGCAACCCAGATTTTAAACTTGATGAACTCTGGGCTAGAACTCGATATTCGGAATGAAGCAAGTCATGAAATTGAAAAACAGTGTTTGGATGCTTCTAAAGCACATCGATTGCTTGATTGGAGTCCCAAATTCGATTTAGAGACAGGACTTAAAAGGACTATCCAATGGTATCGAGATGTATGTTAGAAAAATGTCGTTTTTGTAGTAGTTCCCGGATAGATCTCTTCTTGGATTTAGGACAGATGCCGCTTGTTAATTCTCTTTTGGCCGAGCAGCAACTTGAAATACCAGAGCCAAAGTATCCACTAAGTTTGGTCTTTTGTAGCGATTGCTGTTTAGTTCAGTTAGGTGAGATTGTCCCGCCAGAGAGTCTGTTCAGTGAATACTTATATTTTTCTTCTTTTTCAGAAGAGATGGTAGAACAGGCTCGTCAAATCTCAGAAAAATTGATTCAGAAAAGAAATCTGACCAACCAAAGTCTGGTGGTTGAGATTGCTAGCAATGATGGGTACTTGCTCCAGTGGTATCAAAAATCAGGTATCCCTATTTTAGGCATTGAGCCCGCACAGAATATTGCAAAAATTGCTCAGGAAGAAAAAAAAATACCAACGATTGTAGAGTTTTTTGGGATCGATCTGGGTATTCGTCTTCGGAAAGAAGGGAAACTGGCTGATGTTATTCACGCCAATAATGTGATGGCGCATGTCCCTGATATGAATGGTTTTATTCGTGGCATTGGCCAACTAATCAAACCAGGTGGCCTCGCTGTTATCGAAGTACCTTATGTTATCGATATGATTGATAAATGTGAATTTGATACGATTTATCATGAACATGTATTTTATTTTTCGGTCACGGCTCTCGATAGAATCTTTAAGAAACACGATTTGCTTCTGAGCCACGTTGACAGAATTAAGCTGCACGGTGGCTCATTGCGCTTATTTGTTATTCCGATGCATTCTAGAGTTAAACAGGAAAAATCGGTTCTCGATTTGATAAAACAAGAAAGTGAGATTGGTGCGAACCAACTTTCATATTATAAAGAGCTGGCTTCAAAGATTTCAACTTTTCAAGAGAAATTACTTGAAAAGTTGGTTGGTTTAAAAAAACAAGGTAAGAGCATCGCAGCTTATGGTGCTTCAGCTAAGGGCTGTATCTTGCTAAACTCTTTTGGGATTGGAAAAGAAACAATTGATTTTGTCGTCGACAAAAATATTTATAAGCAGGGAAAGTTAATGCCAGGGGTTCATATCCCAATCAAACAACCCTCAGAGCTTTTAGAAAAGAAACCTGATTATGTTCTGCTCCTGACTTGGAATTTTGCAGATGAAATATTGGCTCAACAGGCTGAATATCGAAGATTGGGAGGCAAGTTTATTATCCCTCAGGCAAATCCATATGAAGTTTAGCGAAACGATGCTGCAAGGAGTTTTTCTCGTTGAACCTGAGCGGAAGCAAGATGAGCGAGGATTCTTTTCAAAGATTTTTTGTGTTCGGGAATTCGAGGAATATGGCTTGAATCCAAAGATTAACAACTGTTGTATTTCATTCAATAAAAAAAGGGGAACTCTGAGAGGGATGCATTATCAAGCAGATCCCAGTGCTGAAGACAAATTAGTAAGCTGTTTAACTGGAAAAATTTTTGACGTGGCTGTTGATATTCGGCCAGAGTCACCAAGTTATCGCCGATGGTTTGGGGTGGAACTTTCTGCTGAAAGCCATCGGGCCTTTTATATTCCAAATGGTTTTGCGCATGGTTTTATCACTCTGACGGATGATGCATTGGTACACTATCACATTTCGAATTATTTTGATCCAAATTCAGAGCGAGGTCTTCGCTGGGATGATCCGGCCATTGGTATTAGGTGGCCTATTGAGCCTAGTATTATTTCTAAGAGAGATTTGGGGCATCCATTGTTGTGAATAGTTTAGAGCAAATTAAAAAATTTAGGATTGCCTGGCTGCCTTGGAGTAAAAATTCCATCGCAGCTGCCAATTTAAGGCGATTTAGTACCTTCGCTCAATTGGTTGGTTTGGAATATGAAGTTTATCAGCCAGGCAGAATATATGATGTGATTATTTTGAACCAAAATTGTGATCTGACTTACTGGAGTCGCTTTAAGAGCGAAAAAACAAAACTGGTATTTGAGTTTGTTGATTCTTATTTAGATGTTTCTGTTTTGGAGCCGAGGGCATTATTTC
>JAESQZ010000242.1 GCA_016764955.1 Deltaproteobacteria bacterium
CTATTGAAGACAAATGGGATAATTTTGTCGCTAACTCAAAACCCATTAATCCAGCCAACAAGCGCAAATATCATATTATCGTCGTGGGCACTGGCCTAGCGGGTGCTTCTGCAGCCGCAACTTTAGGCGAGCTCGGCTTCAATGTCTCGTGCTTTTGTTATCAAGATAGCCCCAGGCGTGCGCATAGTATCGCTGCCCAAGGCGGTATCAATGCTGCCAAAAATTACAAAGGCGATGGCGACAGCATTAGGCGTTTGTTTTATGACACCGTCAAAGGCGGCGACTTTAGAGCAAGAGAAGCCAATGTTTATCGACTAGCACAACTCAGCGTTAAGATTATTGATCAATGCGTTGCACAAGGTGTGCCATTTGCGCGTGACTATGGCGGCCTTTTAGACAATCGCTCTTTTGGCGGCTCGCTGGTTTCAAGAACTTTCTACGCACGCGGCCAAACTGGCCAGCAGCTTTTATTGGGCGCCTATGGCGCTTTGAATCGCCAAATTGCAGCAGGCAAAGTCAAAAGCTACCCATACACCGAGCTGCAAGATCTTATTATGGCTGATGGCCATGCCAAAGGCATTATCGTACGTAACTTGCGAACAGGTGAGATCCAAGCGCACACAGCAGACGCCGTGATCTTAGCCACGGGTGGCTATGGCCCTGTATTTTATCTATCAACCAATGCCATTGGTTGCAATGTCAGCGCGACTTACAAAGCTTATAAAAAAGGTGCGCTCTTTGCGAACCCTTGCTATACCCAGATTCACCCGACTTGCATTCCACAATCAGGTGACTATCAGTCTAAACTTACATTGATGTCTGAGTCGCTTCGTAACGATGGCCGTGTTTGGGTGCCTACTAAAGCCGACGACGATAGACCAGCCAATCAAATTCCTGAGTCAGAGCGAGATTATTATCTAGAGCGCAAGTACCCAAGTTTTGGCAATCTATCTCCCAGAGATATTTCGTCGCGTTCAGCCAAAGAAGTTTGTGATGAAGGCCGAGGCGTTGGGCCCGGTGGGCGTGGTGTTTACTTAGACTTTTCTGATGCCATTGATCGCCTTGGCAAAGACGTGATTAGTGCCCGCTACGGTAATCTCTTTGATATGTACAACAAGATTACGGGCGATAATCCTTATGAAACCCCCATGCGCATTTACCCAGCGGTGCATTACACCATGGGCGGCTTATGGGTTGACTATGGCTTGATGAGCAATGTCCCTGGGCTTTTTGTGCTTGGCGAAGCGAATTTTTCTGACCACGGCGCTAATCGCTTGGGCGCAAGCGCTTTAATGCAAGGCTTAGCAGACGGCTACTTTGTGTTGCCAAACACCATTGCTAATTATTAAACACAATCAAACCAGGTGAGCTCAGAGGCAGTGATGCACTCGTTGCAAAAGCAATTGACAAAGCCCATGAGCCTATCAAGCGCCTAATGGCTGTTAAGGGTAACCAGTCTCCTGATGTTTTCCACAGAGAGCTTGGCAAAATCATGTGGAATGACTGCGGCATGGCACGTACTGAGTCAAGCTTAAAACGAGCCCTTGAAGAGATTCCCAAACTTCGAGAAAGCTTCTGGAACGAAGTGCGCGTTCCTGGTGAAGTGGATGAATTAAATCCAACTTTAGAAAAAGCCCTTCGAGTCGCTGACTTCTTAGAATTCTCTCAACTTGTTTGCCAAGATGCTCTAGAGCGCCAAGAAAGCTGCGGCGGGCACTTTAGGCAAGAGTATCAAACCGAAGATGGCGAGGCAAAACGTGATGATGCAAACTTTTGCCACGTAGCCGCTTGGGAACACCAAGGCGAGGGGCAAAAACCTAAGCGCCACCAAGAAGAGCTTGAGTTCAAAGAAATAGCACTCGCGCAGAGGAGTTATAAATGAGCGCTCTACGAAACTACACCCTGCGCGTCTGGCGCCAAAAAAATCCAAAAGACAAGGGTGCTTTTGCTAAGTACAAAGCCACAAATATCTCCCCCGACATGTCTCTCTTAGAGATGCTCGATGTCATCAACGATAGATTAATTCACGACGGCAAAGAGCCCATCGCGTTTGAATCCGATTGCCGCGAAGGCATCTGTGGCGCTTGCTCTATTGTGATTAACGGCATCCCACACGGCAAAGAACGTGGCACAACCGCTTGCCAATTACACATGCGCCACTTTGCCAGCGGCGAAACAATTACACTCGAGCCTTGGCGCGCCAAAGCCTTCCCCATGGTCAAAGACTTGGTGGTCGATAGAGATGCATTTGAACGCATCCAACAAGCTGGAGGCTATGTTTCTGTCAATACAGGCTCAGCCCCAGATGCGCACTCAATCTTAGTCCATAAAGATGATTCTGATAAAGCCTTCGATGCAGCGGCTTGCATCGGCTGTGGCGCTTGCGTCGCCGCTTGTAAAAATGCTTCAGCGAGTTTGTTTGTAGCCGCTAAAATTTCTCAGCTAGCCCACTTGCCTCAAGGCGACCCTGAGCGAAAAAATCGTGCCAAATCTATGATTATGCAGATGGACAAAGAGGGCTTTGGGTCTTGCGCCAACACGCTTGAGTGCGAAGCTGTTTGTCCCAAAGAAATTAGTACACGTGTAATTGCAGAGATGAATTGGGAATTCATACGAGCAAGTGTGGATTAATGTGGGGCCGTCTGGTATCAATCCAAGCAAACTACACTGTATCTGGTTGTCTCATTTGATAAATCAAGCCTAGCTACCTTGTTGGCCATATATAGAGGATAGTACCGCGTATGAGCTCCCTTTAAATTCGCTGGCTTTCCACTCAATATAATCGAAAATGGGGGTTGGTATTTAGATGTAAAAACTTGGAGACTCTTGGCCTTTGTGATGGTGCCAGATTTAACTTCGACAGGAACCACTTCACCCGCTACTTCCCTCAAAAATTCAATCTCAGCTGTTTTTTCACTCCAGGAAAATAATCCTGCTTTACTTGAGGCTAAAAACTCTTGTGCAACGAAGTTTTCGGCAAAGAATCCTTTGTAAGTTCCATAATTATAATCCAATAACACCCTAGGCGATAGGCCCACCATACAACCCATAATACCAACGTCAAACAGCATCATTTTGAAATAAGTTTCTCGACTGTAAGCCATCAAAGGTGCCTTGCCATAATTGATAATCGGAATCTTAATAACCAGACCCGCAGCTTCGAGCCAATCAATTGCCCCAGCAAGGCGGTTATAATGACTGATGCCAGGCACTACTCCCTTAATCCGGTATTTAGCCACGGAGCCATCTATAACTCGCTGAAGTTGAGCAGGCACCGACCTGAGCACCCGTGTAATATGCATTGAATTCACTTTTCCAGCGTGTTTAGCGATATCAGCATAGTACGATTCAATGATTTCTTCCTGTTTAAGCCGAACATCTGAATAGAAATTTCTTGTTGTATCTTTCAAAGAAATATAGGTTTTGACTGCCTCAGGCATCCCCCCAACCACAAAATACGCTTTTAACAACTCCCAGAGGCGACTATGCGCAATACCAGGCAATTCACCTATTTCATCAAACTCTGATAGTACCTCTATAAGTCGCTGTTCACCACAGGCATCCAAAAACTCCATAAATGACAATGGCCTCAACGTTAGAAAAGAAACCTTACCAACTGGGAAGGAAACAGGTCCTAAATGTATCCCTAAAAGAGACCCAGCACTGCATAGGTGCAGCTCAGGGAGATCTTCACAGAAATATTTCAAGCTGGTAAGCGCTCGAGGGCAAGCCTGTATTTCATCAAAAATAACGAGATCTAATTCGGTATTAATTTCAGTGTTAAGAGCTATAGCAATATCCTTAAGAATACGCCTTGGATTCAGATCGCCTCAAAAATATCCGATAGCTTTGAATCACTTTCAAAGTTGAGGTAGTGGAATTTAGGGAAAACAGATCCAGCAAATTCCTTAAGCAAATAAGTTTTCCCTGCTTGGCGGACACCTTTTAAAATTAGCGGCTTTCGTGAGCGATCCGCCTTCCAACTAAAAAGCTTATCCAACATTTCTCTTCTCATAATCATAATTCATACCATTTTTTGACAATTTTGTCATTTTTACCCCCTAAAAAATGACAGAATTAGCAAAAATCTAGCCTATTGTTGAATTCCTAGGCTGATATGGCCTATAGGCAGGCCGTGTTCGCATACGATGCTCCAGGTTTTCTGGCGGAGGCGCCTTTGGGTATGGCACGCCAAATAGTGTCGAGTCTGGGTTGTCAGTTCTCGCACTGTGCGGCTTGCCGGTTTCACGCTCTTGAATCAAATACAAGTTATCAAACATCAGGCGCCAAAACTTGGTTTGATGCTCGACATGCCTAATTTTATGAGTTGCTTCGGGGAAAAACTTCTCCCAATCAAAGCTTTCGGGAAAATTATAGCGAAATATATTTCGGCAGTTGTCGAGGTGGAATTGGGCCAGGGGGCAGAGGATTATTTTGTCACCCTGGCGAAGGCCAGGGTCTCGCCCCATATTGTCATCCCGGGCTTTGACCCGGGATCCAGTCAATTCCGTAACGTTTTTCTGGATTGCCACGTCACTTCGTTCCTC